>SOKG01000276.1 GCA_004376205.1 Dehalococcoidia bacterium
TGGGGTTGAGCTTCTTATTGGTGGCCGCTTTAGTGCTGGCCTCTTGTGGTGAGGCAGTACCAGGTGAGCAGGAGGAAGAGGAAGAGGAAGAGGAAGAGGAAGAGGAAGAAGAAGAGGAAGAAGAGGAAGAAGAAGAGGAAGAGGAAGAAGAGGAAGAAGAAGCCTGGACGCCATATGGTGGGACGCTCACCATGTTTATGAATAAGGCGGACTGGGAAGCAGCAAACCCGGACGTAATGGCTGCTAACCCTGATTCATTCGGTTGGAGTAGCATTATGGAAGAGCACCCCACGCTTGGCGACCTGCAGAAGTATGGGGAGGGCGTGGGCACCGGTGAATATGCCTTTCAGGTGAATGCGTTTATCCCCGCGAAGTACCTAACAGGTCACTTACTCGAAAGTTGGGAGATTCTTCCCGACAAGATAATCTGGCATGTACGGCCGGGAATTTACTGGCAGGATGTGCCGCACGTGAATGGAACCAGGGCGGACCTTGAACTTGTTGCTGAGGATATGGCTAGTGACATAAATTACTTCCGGGATAGCCCAATGGGGGGGAGATTCGATGGCATTTTGGGGGATGTATACGCCACGTCTAGATACGACCTTGTTCTTGAAATGCCGGTCTATTCTGCTGATAGCCTTATGTATTACCTTGGCACTGAGGATCGCTCCATAATAGAGTCACCTGAAACGAGAGCGGTCGGTGCTGATAAGTACATAAATCATGTTGGCACCGGAGCATTTATCATCGAAGAGCATGTCGTTGGTTCTCACATGAGCTTCACAAGGAACCCTAATTACTGGCAAACGACGACCCTCCGCGAAACTGGCCCAGGCGTGGAATATCAAATGCCGTTTATAGACCGGCTAGTATTCCCCATCATTCCTGATACGTCCACGCAAATAGCCGCCCTGCGGACGGGGACGCTTGATTTCCATGTGGGCGTTTCTGTCGAGGACTGGGAGTCCTTAAGGGAAACAAACCCTGCAATAATGCGCGCCACCTATTCGACTGGAGTAACTGCCGTTGGCTGGAGGGCTGACCAGCCGCCTTTTGATGATGTAAACGTTCGGCGGGCGATGATGATTGGCACAGACCTGGCAGCCATGCGTAAGTTTGGGCGTGCGGAGGACCTACCGGTACACGGTTTCCCAGCATACTATGGCAATCCTGACGTTTACACCCCGATGGAAGACCTGCCTGCGGATTGCCAAATACTATATAAGTATGACCCTGACCTAGCAATACAGATGCTGGATCAAGCTGGTTACCCTGATGGCTTGGAGTTCGATTTTTATCTGTCGACTACGGGGACCACGCCAGATATGGTCGCTCTGCTTAAAGACCAGTGGGAGAAGATTGGCGTTACGGCTAACCTAAAAGCTTTCGAATGGCTTACCTTTAGGGTACATCAATACTCGCGCACCTATGATGGAATGATAGTGATTGGTTGGGAGACGGGGAATCCAATTCTTTCACTCGTGAATAGCGCGGGCACGGGGGGATTTCTGAACCATTGTCTGTACTCGAGCGAGGTTGTTGATGCGAAGCTTGCATTGATAGCGGCGGAGACGGATTACGATAAGCAAATGGCCCTGGTTAAGGATGTATCCCTCGATATACTTTATGATGTTGTCCAGATACCTCTCTACATGTCGCCGAGTGGGCACTGTTGGTGGCCATGGGTAAAGAATCACTATGGTGAGTTTTCACTTGCTGACGGTTCATTCAACGAGCTCGTACCCTACATGTGGATTGACCAGGACCTAAAGGCAGAGATGGGATATTAAGAAGCAGTAGCCATTATAGAAAGACCTTCGGCAATCCCTGATATGGGATTAGTGGCCAGAAGCCAGAGGAGAGGTGGGGGCGAATTCCCTGCCTCTCCTTTTATTGTTTCCCCTTGTCTAAACCAGAAGCCAAAAGCGAGTCTAAGAGAGGCGAAGCCTCTCTGAAGGAATTATCTGCCTCATCTTCTACACGGAGGGTGTTCAGCAACTCAAACTGTCATTGCGGTGAGCCGAAGCCCTGAGCGTAGCGAAAGGGAAACGAAGCAATCTCATTATTGCTTTCAAAGATTGCTTGGGCTGTTTGCTTCGTTCCTCGCAACGCCTCGCAATGACAACTAAACAGCCTCACATGGGAAAGGGAGTAAAGGGGATAGGGTGGCTAAACAATCTTAAATTGAAAATTTATGGCTGCTGATGTTAGAATTTAAGGGCAGGGTACTAACCCCGATTAGAGCATCGCTAGATCTTAATTCCCGATATGGGATTAGTTGCCCAAGAAGCAAAAATGAAGTAAGGAGTCACAATGGAGATCACCGACATCAGAATTACGCCACCTCTAGGGCCAGAGAACCGTAACTGGGTTCTCATGAAAGTGTTTACAGATGAGGGGATCGTCGGCTTGGGCGAATGGGACCACAGAGCGTCACCTGATAACCTCCAGAGGCTAAAACAGGCGCTCATCGGGCAAGATCCGATGAATATCAACAAGCTGTGCCGGGATTGCTTGGGGCAGATGCGGGGCGCCGGCGCCGGGGTTGAGCTTGCCCTTTGGGACATCAAAGGCAAGAAACTGGGAGTGCCCATGCACGTACTCTTGGGTGGTAAAATTCGTGACAAGATTCGTATCTACTGCGATTGCCATGCGGGTGTCTTCTGGTCCAACGAAGACGATTACTGGCGCCGGTGGCGCGAGGCCCGCAAAACTGGGCAGCTTGAACCTATATACGAGCCAAAAGCGTGCGTCGCGGCCGCAAAACGCATTGTCGCAGAGGGATTTACAGCGATTAAGTTCGATGCGGATATGCCCAACCCGTGGAAGATGGACCCTTACGACTGCTCTATAAGCCGCAAAGAGCAGGAACATATTGTCAATGTATTGAAGAAAGTGAGGGCCGCCATTGGCCCCTACGTGGATTTGGCGGTAGACTTGCATGGCAGGTATAACTTGGCCGACGCTCTCCGCATTTGCAAAGATGTTGAGCATCTGAATCTTCTGTGGCTGGAGGACCCTATATACTGGGAGGAGGGCAATGTCGATGCCCTTGCCAAGATATGTGCACAGACGACAACGCCCATATGCACCGGGGAGAGGTTCTACGGTGCCAAGATGTACCGTGAGTTGATGGTGAAACAAGCGTGTGACATACTTGAGCCTGACATTCCTCGAAGTGGTGGGGCGATTGAGATAAGGCGCATCGCTGAATTGGCAGAGATGTACTACATGTCTATCGCGCCCCACAACATGAGCAGCACCATCACGGCAATCGCTGCAGCACATATCTGCTCGACCATACCTAACTTCTTGGCCTTGGAGTACCACTCTCACAATATCCCTTTGTGGGGCACGATGTTAGACATTAAAGACCCAATCCGGCAAGGATACATCACGGTACCCGACGGGCCAGGGTTAGGTATCCAGCTGGACGAGCCCGAGATTGCCGTTTGCTTGCCGGAGGGAACGCCTTTGTGGTCCTAGAGAAATGTCCCCACTGTGGTGGAGGTTCCGTCGTTCGGGAGCGGAATGGCTATGGGACGTATGCTCACTGTCTCGCCTGTGGTTGGCTAGTTTAGCAGTGAACCTGAAAGCAGTCTATATTTATTT
>SOKG01000216.1 GCA_004376205.1 Dehalococcoidia bacterium
TGGGCATGGCGGAGACGGCACAGCTTTTGGTTCAAATGATGCAGGAGTATGACATCAGTGCCCGGATTTTACCTGGCCCAGGTGGTGGATATCCCCTGATCTATGGCGAACTCAGCGGAGGGTCACCAACAACCCTCCTCTTCTACAATCACTACGATGTCCAACCTCCGGAGCCTCTGGAGCTGTGGAGCTCGCCTCCTTTCGAGCCTACCCAGTACGAGGGAAACCTTCGCGCAAGGGGCGTATCCGACAACAAGGGTGATCTCGTTGCTCGATTGCTTGCTGTCAGGGCCTATCAAAAGGTTCGCGGGAAGCCACCGATTTCGGTGAAGTTCCTCATCGAAGGAGAGGAAGAGATAGGCAGTCCCAATATCTCTGCCTTCGTGGAGCATAACCGCCAGCTTCTAGAAGCCGACGCCTGTATTTGGGAGTCCGGTGGCGTCAACTGGAGGAACGAACCTGTTGTCAGCCTTGGTCTCAAGGGAATCCTCTATGTGCAGCTTGAGGTGCGCGGTGCATCGCGAGACGTTCATTCATCGCTGGCTACAGTGGTCCCTAATCCTGCTTGGCGTCTGGTATGGGCTCTGTCCTCGCTCAAGGACTTGGAAGAGACTATTCATATAGATGGCTTCTATGATATGGTTTTGCCCCCAGGTCAACAGGAGATCGATGCCATCAACGCTATGCCGCTGGACGAAGAGCAAACGAGACAGAGCCTGGGGCTGGAGGGGTTTGTTAAGGGAGTTGCAGGGTTCGATTATAAGTCACGCCACATCCTTGAGCCCACGTGCAATATTTGTGGTCTTGATTCCGGCTACACAGGCCTTGGATCGAAAACGGTTCTCCCCTGTGTTGCCAAGGCCAAGCTCGATTTTCGTCTTGTGCCCAACCAGCGCCCGGATGATGTGCTGGCCAAGCTGAGGAGGCACCTCGATAGCCACGGCTTCAGCGACATTACCATCGCCCCTCAAATCGAGGGGGAGAATCCAGCCCGAACTCCGCTGGACGCGCCCTTTGTCGGCATAGTCTCCGCTGCGGCCAGGGAAGTCTATGGAGTCGAGCCTGTGATTGTGCCCTCGATGGCCGGCAGTGGCCCCATGTACTCTTTCACCGACACTCTGGGGCTGCCTACTGCTTTGATCGGGGTGACCTATCCCGACTCCAGACCACACGCCCCCGACGAGCACATCAGGCTTGCTGATTTCATACAGGGCGCCAAGCACATAGCTGCCGTCCTGGAGCGAATGGCCTCGGGCTCAGCGTTTTGACTGGATAAGCCACTGGCGGACCAGGTCCCGTTCCCCTTTTTTGGTTGTTACCTTGCCATCCAGTCTTGCATCCCTGAGGGCTTGCAGCAACCATCCCAGCTTCTTGCCTGGCGGGACCCCCATCTGTTTCAGGTCGTCGCCGTCAAGAGAAGGAGCGACGAACCTCAAGTTGGACAGGTATAGCGCGAGCTGTTGCCTTATCAGCTCGGAATCCGTGGCCAGGGCGGCAGCCAGTACCGTCTGCAGGCGATGGCGCTCAAGCAAGCGGCAGATGTGACTCGAAAGCAGCTCTCGATCCTTCAAAGCCGGGAGAGCTTTCTTCAGGCCGGGGATATCCTGTAACGTCCGTGCTTCTTCGCGACCGAACCTGAGACGCTGGATGAAAGTCTTGAGCTGTTCTTCATCAAGTCGCCACGCCAGAAGTGCCAGGTAAAGGCCGCTCTCGGGTCTCGCGTCAGGGCTTGTTTGACGAGCTCGCTCGTAGCGCTCGGCGAGCCAGCCGTTGCCCTCGAGAGACGGCAGCAGCTGTTGCAGCGCACCCAGCTCCTGAGCTCGATGAAGTGCTTTCTCCGGGTGGTCCTCTTTCAGAATGTGCTCCAGCTCATGGCGCAGCCGGTCTCCGCTCACCCTGTCCATCAAGACTACGTGGCGACGCAGCACGCTCTCGGTGTCTGGTTCCAGCCTGAATCCAAGCCGCTGTTCATACCTGATAGCACGCCAGATGCGGGTAGGGTCGTCCTTGAAGCTTCCCCGGTGTAGTACTCTGACAAAGCCTTGGTCGAGGTCGCCTTTTCCGCCGTGGGGGTCGACTAGTTCACCGAAGCGAGCAGGGTCCAGGTGGGCTGCCATAGCGTTTATCGTGAAGTCGCGCCTAAAGAGATCATCTTCGATTGTACCCGGCTTCACTGCGGGCAGTGCCCCTGGCTTGGCATAGGTTTCGGACCTGGCGGTCACCAGATCGAGGCTGATTATCCCCTGACTGATGGTGGCGGTGCCGAAACGGGGATGGGTTAATACCTTACCGCCCCTGAGCTTGGCAAGGTGACGAGCCAGTGAAGGGGCATCGCCCTCTAGGACCAGGTCAAGGTCTAGGTTAGGCCGACCCAGGAACAGGTCTCGCACCGCTCCGCCGACGAGGTATAGACTCTGACCCTTGTCGGCAGCAAGCTCTCCAGCGGCCCTGATGAGCTCCAGAAGCTGCTGGGGAAGGCATGCCTCTATGTCTCTGGCGACGTTGCCCAAAGTCCCCTCCCTGCGCTTTTATTATAGCAGGGGCCCTCCACCATGGAAACCGAAGGAACTTCCGAGCGGGGCGGGACGAGGAAGCACGGCAGGATTTGGACTTCAGCGAATAATGATTCCACTTGGCTTCCGAGCAGGATTCGAACTTTCAGGCTAGAGATACTCCTTCACCCTCCGGCCTTGGGCATGGCGGTCTTCCGGCGCACCTTCAGGTGGTAGGAGAGGGCGAAGCGGTGCACCAATCTTATCCAGTCTGGCTACGGCGTCTTCAGAATGATTCCTATGGGGCAGTGGTCGGAGCCCATCACTTCGGGCATAATGAACGCCTTGGAAACCGATGGCAGCAGGTTCTCTGTTACAAAGAAGTAGTCAATTCTCCAGCCGATGTTTCTCTCTCTGGCCCGTGTCTTGAGATCCCACCATGTATATTGATGTGGTTCCTTGTTGAAGTGGCGGAATGTGTCAACATAACCATGGGCAACAAATTTGTCTATCCATTCCCTCTCCAGGGGTAGAAATCCCGAGACTTTTTCGTTCTCTTTCGGTCTGGCTAAGTCCATTTCCTTATGGGCAGTATTGAAATCGCCGCAGATGACAAGCTTCTTATCCTGTGCCTTCAACGACTCCGTAAACCCAAGGAAGGCATCGTAGAAATCCATCTTGTATTTCAATCTGGTGGCATTCCTCTTTCCGTTGGGGAAATATACGTTGAACAGAACGAATTCAGGGTGTTCCGTGATTATCGCCCTTGCTTCCACGTCGAACTTTTCAATACCGAATCCCTCTTCAACTCTGAGTGGCTCTGCTTTAGTCAAAGTGGCAACCCCGGCATAGCCCTTCGTCTCCGGGTAATTCCAGTATGCATGGTAACCGTGCGGTTCTCTCAGGTCTTCGTCAAGCTGTTCGGGGTGTGCTTTCGTCTCCTGAAGACAGATAATGTCTGGAGACTCTCCATAGAGCCATTCCAGGAAACCTTTCCTCCCCGCTGCTCTGATTCCATTGACATTCCAGCACAGTATCTTGGTCTCTTTCATGGCACCCTTTCTTAGTCTCCGGGAACCTATATGTACTCCTTCACCCTCTCTGCCAGTGGCCTGGTCATACCCGGCACTGCCGCAAGCTCTTTCACGGAAGCCTCTTTGATTCCCCTAACGGAGCCGAACCGCTTGAGCAGGGCGCGCCTGCGCTTGGGTCCGATGCCGGGCACCTCCAGAGCCGAGCTCATGGCGGTCTTGCGGCGCACCTTCAAGTGGTAGGAGAGGGCGAAGCGGTGCGCCTCGTCGCGGATACGCTGCAGCAGGTAAAGCGCCTGGGAGTCGCGGGGCAGGATGAGGGGCTCTGCTGCCCCTGGCAGGAAGACCTCTTCGTTCTCCTTGGCCAGAGAGGCAAAAGGAACGAAATCGATCCCAAGCTCCTGTGCAACCTCCAGGGCGGAGGTCAGATGCCCCTTACCACCGTCGATCAGCACCAGGTCTGGCATCACTGCCCATGAGCTGCCGTCTTCCGCCCTTGTTCGTTTGAAGCGCCGCCTGAGTATTTCTTGCATCATGGCATAGTCATCGATGCTGGCCACAGTCTTTATCCTGAAGCGGCGATAGTTCGAAGGCTTGGGGCGGCCGTTTTCAAAGACCACCATACTGCCCACGGCGGAGGTGCCCCTAATGTCCGATATATCATAGCATTCCACCCTTTTAGGCAACCTGGGCAGGTGAAGCTGCTCCTCAAGTTCCCTGAGGGCAGCAGCGGTTTTCCCGCTGTCGGCCAGCCATTTGGCCCTCATCTGCCCCAGCACCTGAGCGGCGTTCTCGGCCACCATATCCACCAATTTCTTCTTCTCTCCCCTATGGGGCACCTTGAGTCTGAGCTTGCCTTCGCGTAGGCTCTGCAGCCATGATGAGATGACCGGCATATCCTGAGGCTCGGTCTGGAGCAGTATTTGGGGGGGTATGTAGGGGGCTGAGCCATAGAACTGCTGGATGAAGCTGGCCGTGATCTGGCTTGGGTTCTCGTCCTGTGTTCCCTCCAGGATGAAGTGCTCCCTCCCAATGAGCTTGCCACCGCGAATGAAGAATATCTGTACACAAGCCTCGTTCCTTTCCCTGGCGAAGGCGATTACATCCTCATCGTCTCTGGTAGTGGAGGTGACCTTCTGTCTCTCGGTGACATTCTCCACAGCCTGAAGCTGGTTGCGTAAGAAAGCAGCTTTTTCAAACTCCAGCGTGGCAGCAGCCTCGTCCATCTTCCGTCGCAAGTCGCGAACCACTGCCTCCTGTTTACCTTTCAGGAAGAGGATTACCTGCTCTATGATCTCGCGATATTCCGCCTTTGTTATCTCAGCGCTGCAGGCTCCAACGCAGCGATTAATATAGAAATCGAAGCAAGGGCGAGCCTTCTTGCCTGTAATTACCCATCTAGGGGAGCAATAGTGAAACAGCTTTTTCAGGAGATTGAGGGTTCTGTGCACCGACCCGGCGCTGGCAAAAGGCCCGAAGTAGCGTCCGCCGTCATCTTCAAAGCGTCTGGTGAGGAACACGCGGGGCCATTCCTCGTTAACACTAACCTTGATATAGGGGTAGCTCTTGTCATCCTTGAGCCTGACGTTATAGCGAGGACGGTGTTTCTTGATCAGGTTGCATTCCAGAATAATCGCTTCCTGTTCGGAATCAGTGACGATGAAATCGAGGTCTCGCGCCCTGGCTATCATCTTGTGAAGCTTGGGCGCAAGCGTACGCGGAGTGCTGAAGTAGGACCTTACCCGGTGGCGCAGGCTAGCTGCCTTGCCCACGTAGAGCACCTTCCCCACGCCATCCCTAAGCAGATAGACCCCGGGCTTTGTCGGCAGCGCCTTTAGCTGTTCCTCGAAGTGACCCTGTTCCACCGAAGATATCTCACCTGCCCTCGTGCTCGCCCTCCGAAACTCGAGTCACATTGATAACACCAGGTACACCTTCTAGCTTAGAGAACAGCCGACTGAGTTGTCCGATAGTGCTGACATCCAGGGTGAGGGAAATGGAGAGTGTCTCGTCACTCTGGTCATCGAGCGAAGCCGCAGCTATGTTTATCTTCTCATCTGAGACGAGAGAGGTAACATCTCGCAGCAGTCCTACCCGATCCCAAGCCTCGACGCGAATAGTGACAGGGAAAGAAAGACCCGACTTCCCCCATGTTACCTTGACCAGCCTCTCCTTTTCATCTTCGCTGAGTATGTTGGGACAGTCCTTGCGGTGGATGGTCACCCCTCGGGTGCGGGTAACGAAGCCGATGATTTCGTCACCGGGCACTGGCTGGCAACAAGGGGCGATGTGGGTCAACAAGTCGCCAGCACCTAGCACCTGAACTGGCGAGGACGCTTTTGGCTTGGGTGGAGCCGCTGCTGGTGGTGCCTGGGTTCGCTCATCAGGGGCGGCTATCTTCAAGGCGATTAGGTGAGCGCTGATGTCGCCACAGCCAATAGCAGCCAGGAAATCATCCACCCCATCGTACTTGAAGAGTCCGGCAATCCTCTCACGGTCGGCAAAGCCTATCCCCAGGCGTCGCAGTTCCTTTTCCAGAATTATCCTGCCTCTTTCGATATTCTCTGCCTTCTCCTGACGGCGAAACCACTGCCTGATCTTCTCGCGAGCATGATGGGTCTTAATGTAGCCCAGGTTGGGATTAAGCCAATCGAGGCTGGGACCGCGATCCGACTTAGTGGCCATGATCTCAACGGTATCCCCATTGTGAAGTTCGTAATCTAGTGAAACCATTCTGCCGTTTACCTTGGCTCCGATACAACGATGCCCCAGGTTGGTATGAATACGATAGGCGAAATCGAGGGGGGTTGCGCCTCTGGGTAGCTCCTTTACCTCGCCCTTGGGGGTATAAACGAAAACCTGGTCCTGAAAGATGTCGGTCTTAATGGACTCGATGAACGCTGTCCCGCTCAGTTCACGCTGCCACTCCATAAGCTGCCTGAGCCAGGTTATCTTTTCTTCGAACTCTATATCCTTCTTTGCTCCTTCCTTGTACCTCCAGTGAGCGGCTATTCCGTATTCGGCTAGACGGTGCATACGATGGGTGCGGATCTGGACCTCCAGCGGTCTGGCATCAAGGCACATCACTGTGTTGTGTAGCCCTTGATACCTATTCTCCTTAGGATTGGCAATGAAATCATCGAATTGCCCAGGAATGGGATGCCACAGGCTGTGGACAACTCCCAGAGCGCTATAGCAGTCAGGGTTACTGTCTACAAATACGCGGAGCGCCAGCAGATCATGGATATCGCTGAACTCCTTTCCCTGAGCGGCATATCTCTCCATCTTAGTGTGTACACTATAGATGCTCTTTGGCCTCCCAGTGACCTCTGCCTTAATACCTGCTTTATCAAGCTCCTCCTTGAGGATTCGGCTCACACGGGCTATGTAGCGCTCCCGAGTTAGTCTGCGAGCGGCGATCAGTCTAGCGATCTGGCGATAGGTATCCGGCTGCAGATAGCGGAAGGACAGGTCTTCTAGCTGCCACTTCATCTGCCAGATTCCCAGGCGGTGGGCAAGGGGGGCATAGATCTCCATCGTCTCCTTAGCTATCTTCTGCTGCTTCTCTGGGGCGAGTGGTTTGAGGGTGCGCATGTTGTGTAACCTATCGGCCAGCTTAATGATCACCACTCGGATGTCCTCGGCTGTGACCACGAACATCTTGCGCAGGCTTTCCACTTGGGCTTCGCTCTCAACGATTTTATCAAGCCCCCCCTGTTGGAGTTGTGATGAGATCTTGTCCAGCCTGGTCATACCCTCGACCAGCTTTTTCACCTCAGGCCCGAATCGATTCTCAATGTCAGTGAAGGGGACACCACAGTCCTCAGTAACATCGTGGAGTAAGGCGGCGGCAAGGGAGATCTCATCGAGGTTGAGTTCAGCAACGATCACTGCTGTCTCCACCGGATGACTTATATATGGTTCCCCCGACTGGCGACGCTGGTTGGCATGCGCATCCAGTGCGAAGTGGTAAGCATCCTCCACAAACGCCACCTTATCCTTTGGCAGATACTCTCTTATCTTGTCTACAAGGGGCTTTATATCCATGGACGCACCTTCACAAGCTCTACTCTAAAGTATATTCCAAGGGTGCCTCAGATGCAATCTCCTTTACAAACAACTTACGATGCTGTATTCTGCTAGACGAAAGAGAACTGGGACATTGGCAGAGGGGGTCTTTTCTTGTATCAGGCACCGCGAGGCACTTTGGATATCCTACCCCGAGAGCAGGGATATTGGAGCTACATCACGCAGAAGGCAGTTGCCATCTCTGAACTGTATGGATATCAACGCATAGACACCCCCACTTTTGAGGACGCTCGCCTTTTCGTACGCAGCATCGGCGAGGAGACTGACATTGTAGAGAAGGAGATGTACACGCTTGAGGATCGGAGTGGGGATAAGTTGACCCTGCGCCCTGAGGGGACTGCGTCGGTCTGCCGTGCCTACGTGGAGCACGGGATGCACACCCTTCCCCAGCCGGTGAGGCTCTACTATATGGCAGCCATCTTCAGGTATGATCGTCCTCAGGCAGGAAGATACCGACAGCATCACCAGTTCGGTGTCGAGGCCCTGGGAGACAACGACCCTGCCCTCGATGCCGAGGTCATCGACGTAGCCTGGCGGTTTTATGTAAACCTGGGGCTGCGACGGCTTGGCCTTTACTTGAACAGCATCGGCTGCAATACCTGCCGACCGGCATATCTCGATAGCCTGGGAGCATACTATTCTCAGCATAGGGAATCCCTATGCCCCGATTGCGGGCGCCGACTGTTGAGGAACCCATTGCGCCTCCTAGATTGCAAAAGGTCTTCCTGCATCCCCCTTGCTGAGCAGGCGCCGAGGAGCATCGATTACCTGTGCGATGAATGCGCCCAGCACTTCGATCAGCTAAGGAGATACCTCAGTCTACTGAATCTGCCCTTCGTCATCGATCACCGTCTGGTACGGGGGTTAGACTACTACACCAGAACTGTGTTCGAGATTGCTCCGGAGGGCGAGACGGCAGCTCAGGCGACCATTGGGGCAGGCGGAAGGTACGACGACCTCATCGAGCAGCTCGGTGGCAGGCCTACCCCTGCAATCGGCTTCGCCACCGGGATTGAGCGTCTTGTGCTGAATCTAAAGAAGCAGAAAGTTGCTGTTCCAGCACCTCCGTCGCCCGCTGTATTCATCGCCTACCTGGGACAGGAGGGCAAGGATGAAGCTCTGAAGCTCGCCTCCCTTCTGAGAAAGTCTGGGCACGGTGTGACCTTGACCTTCGGCGATAGGAGCCTCAAGGCGCAGCTCAAGCAGGCTAACTCCACGGGCGCACGCCATGCTGTGATCATCGGCGAGGATGAGGTTAGAGGCGGGACAGTGCTGCTCCGGGACATGGATAAGGGCGAGCAAGAAACGATCCCGCTGGATAAAGTAACTGAAGTGTTGAGCAGGGTCATGGTCTAAAGCACCTTGCGTTGAAAGGCAGCTTGCCTGTGCTATAATAGTATTAGCTTGGAACTCTCCCCCTCTGGGGGAATTTCTTTCAGGTGAACCATGCTTGAGAGACTGAACTCAATCGAAAGACGTTATACTGAACTGAACGAGCTTATGTCAGAGCCTGAAGTGGCTTCCGACTTCGATAAGATGCAGAAACTGGCGCGTGAGCAGGCATCAATTGAGGAATTAGTCACCAAGTATAGAGAGTACAAGGCCACTGTGAAAAGCCTGGAGGAAACACAAGCAATGATCACCCAAGGTCTGGATGAGGAGATGGCCGAATTGGCCAAGGATGAGGTGAAACGCCTTGAGGAACAGTGTGATCGCTTGCTTCAGGAGATCAAGGTTGCTCTCATCCCTAGTGATCCTGCTGACGATAAGGACATCATTGTGGAGATTCGTGCTGGCGCTGGGGGCGAGGAAGCGGGACTCTTTGCCGCCGATCTCTTTAGAATGTATACCCGCTACGCCTCAGCCAAAGGTTGGCTGCCTGAGATCATGAGTAGCAATGAAACCGGTATCGGTGGTTTCAAGGAGATCATCTTCGAGGTCAAAGGAAAAGGCGCATACAGCAGATTGAAGTATGAGAGTGGGGTCCACCGTGTGCAGCGGGTGCCGCTCACCGAATCCTCGGGCCGCATCCATACCTCAACAGCGACCGTGGCTGTTCTGCCCGAGGCGGAAGAGGTTGAGCTGGCCATTGACCTCAACGACTTGAGAGTGGATACATTTCGTGCGAGTGGTGCTGGTGGCCAGCATGTCAATAAGGTATCCTCTGCAGTGCGTATCACCCATCTGCCCACGGGAATAGTGACTACATGTCAGGACCAGCGCTCCCAAATGAAGAACAGGGTTAGGGCAATGGCAGTTCTCCGCGCCCGGCTCTTGGACAGAGAGCGCCAGCGCCAGTTACAAGAGGTAACTGATACTCGCCGTTCTCAGGTAGGAACCGGGGATCGCTCAGAGAAGATTCGCACCTATAACTTCCCCCAGGGGAGGGTCACTGATCATCGCATTGGCCTAACCCGCCATAACCTGGAGAGTGTGCTGGAAGGCAATCTCGATGAGATCATCGATGCTGTAGCTACCGCCGATCAGGCGAAGCAACTGGAGGTGGAGGTGGGGTAACCCTGAGTGAGGCCCTTGACGAAGCAGCAAAAAACCTCGCTGCCCACGGTATTGATGATGCCCGCCTTGAGGCCGAACTTCTTCTGAGGCATCTCTTAGGGCTCGATCGAGTTGGCCTCTATATGAGCTTGGATACAAGGTTGACAGCGGAGCAAACCTCTGCCTATTCAGCTGTTATCCAGCGGCGTATAAGCCACGAACCCGCTGCCTATATCACTGGGCACAAAGAGTTCTATGGCCTGGAGTTTCAGGTTGCCCGCCCCGTCCTCATACCTCGACCTGAAACCGAACTCCTGGTGGAGAAGGCTATTGAACTTGCAACCACCGTCTTTACACACTCCTGCCTCATTGCCGACGTTGGCACTGGCTGTGGAGCTGTCGCCATCGCCCTGGGAACAAATCTGTTCCACGCGAAGCTCTATGCCATTGATGTCTGCGGCGCTGCCTTGGAGATAGCTAGGAGCAACTGCCATCGCCATGGCGTGAGCGATAGAGTCACTCTGCTTCAAGGCGATCTGCTTGATCCTCTGCCTGAACCGGTGCATCTCATTATTGCCAATTTGCCTTATGTAAGAAACTCAGAGCTGGTCAAACTGAGCCCCGAAATATCAAGATTTGAGCCACTGCTGGCTCTGAGTGGTGGTGCCGATGGCCTTGAGGTGATGGAAAGGCTTGTCTCACAGGCGGAGAGAAATCTGCTACCAGGCGGGGTGATTCTCCTGGAGATAGGGCATGACCAAGGACAAGCAGCGTGTGAGCTGGCCAGGAAACACCTCCCTAAGAGCAAAATCAGCATAACAACTGACCTCGGCGGATTGGACCGAGTAGTAAGCATCCTGACGAGTTGTTAATTGATAGACAACTTACTCCAAAATTGGCCAACTTACCATTGACAGACGTTGCTGCCAACACCAGGGTGTGTTTGTCAAAAGTTGACAAATGTAGGAGGGTCACTGAGGGAGCTATTTGAGGCGCTCGGCTGATATAACTAAAACAAGGGCATGGCAAAGCCCTCTGGCCACTGAGCCAAATGGCTTTATTACAGTTAAAAAGGAACCTTTTTCTCAGCATACAACACTTCTCGCAGTTAGCTTTGTAGCGGAATCCTTGTATTCGAGGGTATAATGGTAAACATACGACTGTTATATAATACTTGATCGTTCTAAATCTTCAGGTGCACCACAACTTGTGTAATGCAGTTGATCTGAAGAGCATGAGTCGTATTTTGACGGTGGCAAATGTAAGCACAGACGTGCGAATTGGAAAAGTCAAAGGATTTTATATCACGCTAAGGCCCGTCGTTAGCATGGTCGCCATCCCCTGGGCAGCGGGTATGGTAATTTTAGCCTCGGCCCTTTACGGGGATTTCCAGGGGTCAATGTTCTCCGACTCCGAGTTTTACCTCAAGTTTTTTCTAGTCATCATCGCAATCTTTCTGGGTGTCGCTGGAGGCTATGCTCTCAACGATTATTTCGACTATAAAGTTGATAGAGCCAATCCAGCGAGAACTGACAAAGCTGCAAACCACAGTATTGAGCGCAGAACCTTGCTAGCATATACATTAATACTCGGAGTGCCTAGCATGGCGATCTGGTTCTATCTCGACATCCATACCTTCGCTATAGCATTCGTACTGTTTCTGTGTATTCTGGCATATTCAGCCTGGGGTAAGAGAAACACACCTTTCTCCAACCTTTTTGTGGTAGCAGCCGTTGCTCTTATGCCCATCGCCGTTTTCCATCTTTACACGCCGCAGTTAACATTGGTGGTAATTCTCCTCGCTGCAATAAACCTCTTCTTCGAGCCTGGATTCACCTGGAGCGGAGTGTGCAAGGATGTTGAAGGCGACAGCAAGCTAGGGATTCCAACTCTGCCATTGAGATACGGGATCCCGATAACGTCAAGGTTGATATTAATTAGCTGGTTACTAGTAGTTCTCCTATCGCTCGTGCTTTACTTTTCGACGGAACTCAGCACCATCTATCTCGTAGGCTCGACATTCGCTGGACTCTGGCTTGTGGCTCTGGCTGCCAAGTTTGTCAGGGAACCAACTCCCGAGGTAGGAGGAAGTACCTTTCTCAAGTCCACGCTCTGGTTGTGGGTGTTTAGCTTGGCGGTGATACTCGATGTCGTCTTCTTGTTCTAACTTATAGGTGCAGCATCAAGGTGCGAGATGGATGTGACCCTAGTTTATTTCTCACAAACGGGCAATACTCGGAAGGTTGCCGAGACTATGGCCGATACATTTCTCGATCTCGGACACTCTATACGAACTGTGTCCTTAAAGAAAGCGACTCCAGAAGATGCGACCACGTCTGACCTCCTTGGTGTAGGCAGCCCTTGTTTCACCGGGCAGGCCCCTACGCCAATCAAGGATTTCCTTCGTGCTTTGCCTTCATTGAGTAATCGGCGCGCTTTTGTCTTCGCCACCTCTGGCGGCGCCCCCGGAAAGGTCCTCTACGACCTCACTCGCTTACTGCGCCATAAAGGAGCGGATGTAGTGGGTGGAACATTGATCCGCGGTGAATGCTTCTATCCGGCACCCTGCTTCATAGGACGATATCCTGGTCGTCCTAATGCAGATGATCTAGCCCGCGCACAACGGTTTGCTATAGCCGTTGCTGAGCATGTGGCATCAGATGTACCTGGCCCAGTGAGTGAAAGCCGCACCGATGCACTCAAACAAGGTTGGGGGCTGTACGATTTTGAGGGTATGTTTGTCCTGGATCCCCTGGTGCGTCTGGTGCTGCCCAAGCCGAAACTTGATTTAGCCAAGTGCGACAAATGCCAATGGTGTGCCTACGAATGCCCCGTTGACAACGTCACTATGAATCCTTACCCAATTCTTG
>SOKG01000068.1 GCA_004376205.1 Dehalococcoidia bacterium
TGACATCGGCGTGCTAATCTCGGGCCCTACGATTATGCGCTTCGGCAGCGACGAAATGAAGAAGGAATGGCTCCCCAGAATGGCCAAAGGGGAGATAAGGTTCTGGCTGGCATATAGCGAGCCGAACGCCGGCTCCGACCTTGCCTCGATCGAGACCAGTGCTGTAGAGGATGGCGATGACCTTGTCATCAATGGCCAGAAGACTTGGAGCAGCGGCGCTCACATATCGGATTACGCCTGGATGAGTGTTAGGACAGACCCCGCTGCCACGCCACACAAGGGAATCTCGCTAGCCATCGTAGATAACAGGTCGAAGGGCGTTACGATTCGTCCCCTGATTAACATATGTGGCTTTCATTCCTTTAACGAGGTGTTCTTTGACGACGTAAGGATTCCCAAGAAGAACGTTGTGGGGGAGATGAACCGAGGATGGTATTACCTGATGGCAGCCCTTGACTTTGAGCGGCTGGCAGTCGCCATAGGAAGCTTCAGGCGAACCTTCGAGGAGTTGCTGCGGTACTGCAAGGAGACAAGGCACAACGGGCAAACCGTCAGCAGTGATCCTCTGATACAGGATAAGCTGGCAGAGCTGGCAATCGAAATCGAGGTAGCCTACATGTTCTTCTGGCAAACCGCCTGGATGCTTGAGCGGGGGCTTCTGCCAGATACTGAGGCATCTGTACTGAAGCTATTTACCACCGAGCTGAGCCAGAGACTCGCCAGTATTGGGGCGACGGTTATAGGACCTTATGCGGAACTGGAGAGAGGTTCGAAATTGGCACCTTTAGGAGGGAGGGTATGCACTGGCTACCTGGACTGCATCTCCGCTCTGGTTGGTGCCGGCACCTCTGAGATCCAGCGTAATATCATTGCCATGAGGGGATTAGGGCTGCCCTGGTCATAGCACAACTTTGCTGATTTGAGCAGACTTGGAGACAACAGGAGGTAAGAGATGGATCTCGGTTTGAGCGAAGAGCAGGAGATGTTGAAGACATCGGCCCGCGACTTCCTGCAGAGGGAGTGTCCCAAAAAGCTAGTCAAGCAACTCGATGAAAGTGATGAGGGCTACTCGCCTGAGTTGTGGCGAAAAATGGCGCAACTGGGGTGGTTGGGCCTTCTATTCCCGGAGGGGTATGGTGGCAGCGGCGGTAGTTTTGCGGACTTAGTAGTCCTCCTTGAGGAGATGGGTTACAACATCCTGCCTGGCCCCTTCTTCTCAACTGTGGTTCTGGGTGGCTCGCCTATCCTGGCAGCGGGGAACGAGGAGCAGAAGAAGGAGTTGCTACCCAATATCGCCAATGGAGAAGCGATCCTTACCCTGGCATTGCTTGAACCCAGCGTTAGGTATGATGCGGCAGCGGTCAAGGCTACCGCTGAAGCTCGTAATGGCGAATATGTCATCAATGGCACCAAGCTCTTTGTTCCTGATGCCAACGTTGCTGACTTCTTGTTGGTTGTCGCTAGAACAAGGGAGACTGCCAATCCCGAGGGTGGCATCACCGTTTTTCTGGTCGACGCCAAGAGCCCCGGGTTAGGAACCACTCTTTTGAAAACCCTGGCGCGGGATAAGCAGTGTGAGGTGGTATTTGAGGATGTGATCGTGCCCAAGGAGAACATACTGGGCGAGTTGGACCGGGGCTGGCCCATAGTACGAGACATTCTGCAGAAGGCCACCGTGGCCAAGTGTGCCGAGATGGTTGGAGGGGCCCAAGCTGCGCTGGATATGGCCGTCGCCTATGCAAAGGAGAGGGTCCAGTTCAACCGGCCTATTGGCAGTTTCCAGGCTATCCAGCACTACTGCGCTAACATGGTGAGCGATGTCGATGGTTCTAGGTTTGTCACCTACAAGGCGGCCTGGAAGGTCAGTGAGGGGCTTCCGGCGACGATGGATGTGGCTGTAGCCAAGGCATGGACCAGTGGCGCTTACGGGCGGGTAACTCTCCTGGCACATCAGATATTCGGCGCCATTGGCTTCACCATGGACCACGACCTGCACCTCTACTACAGGCGGGCCAAGGCCAGCGAGATGATGTTTGGCGACGGTGCCTACCACCGCGCCATAGTGGCCCGCGAGCTAGGCCTTTAGACTGCATCTATTGAGGAAACGAATTTACAGATGTTGAACAAGGTGGTTGAGACCTTCGATCAAGCGGTAGCGGATGTGCCCGACGGGGCGGTAATCATGATCGGCAACTTCGCCGGCCCCGGAGGCACGCCTTTCTATCTGATTCAGGCCTTGTGCAGGCAGGGGGCAAAGGACCTGACCATCGTAGCCAATACCGCCGGGGGCATTGGACTGACGCTTGACTTCGATGACCACCGCATCCTGTTTGAGAACAGGCAGGTTAAGAAGGTGATTGCATCGTTTCCATTCTCCACCTCCCCCTCCCGTCCCAGCCCTGCTGAGAAGCAGCTTCTCGCCGCAGAGGTCGAGCTGGAGATACTGCCCCAGGGTACTTTGGCGGAGCGGATAAGGGCTGGCGGCGCTGGCATTCCTGCGTTCTATACTCCTACCGGTGTGGGCACGGTTGTCGGGGATGGCAAGGAGGTAAGAGATTTCGCAGGCAGGCCCTGTCTCTTGGAGCTTGGGCTGAAGGCAGACTACGCTTTTGTTCGCGCCTACAAGGCTGACCCGATGGGCAATCTGGTCTACCGCGGGACTCAAAGGCAGTTCAATCCCATAATGGCCACGGCGGCGAGGGTAACCATCGCCGAAGTGGACGAGATCGTGGGGACAGGGGAGCTGCAACCTGAGGTGATCGTGACGCCCGGCATTTTCGTGAACAGGATTGTGAAGGTGACCGAAGATCCAGGCTTCCCTCGTCACTTGGAGAGGGACTTCCGGGCAAGGAAAACCTAGCGCAAAACATTTCGCGGCGTAGCCAGAGGAGAAGACATTGAAAGAGCGGCTGAGCAGAGAGGTTATGGCGATGAGGATAGCCAGAGAGCTGTTCGATGGGGCGGTGGTGAATCTGGGCATAGGCATTCCCACTCTGGTCTCCAGCTTTGTTCCCGAGGGTATAACTGTCATCTATCATACTGAGAACGGGGCTCTTGGCTTCGGGCCGGTGGTCACGGCTGAGGAAATGGATGAGAAGGCCGACATTGACCTGGTCAACGCCAGCGGGCAATACATAACGCCGCTACCCGGGATGTGCTTCTTCCACCATGCCGATTCCTTCGCCATGATCCGCGGTGGTCACATTGATATAACGGTGCTCGGTGTCCTGGAGGTGAGCGAAAAGGGCGATCTCGCCAACTGGATGTTCCCGGGGAGGGGGGTAGGGAACATCGGTGGGGGTATGGACCTTGCCTTCAACGCCAAGAAGGTCATCGCGGCCACGGAGCATACCACGAAGGATGGAAAGCCCAAGATAGTGAAGGAGTGCAGTGTGCCCCTGACTGCTCCGCAGTGTGTGAACCTGGTGGTAACGGACGTTGCTGTAATTGAAGTGACGAGCGAGGGCCTGCTGCTCAAGGAATTGGCGCCGGGGTGGACGGCTGAGGAAGTGCAGGAACTGACCGAGCCCAGGCTGCTCATTGCGCAGGACCTGAAGGAGATCGAGCTGTAGTAATGGAGTGGAG
>SOKG01000056.1 GCA_004376205.1 Dehalococcoidia bacterium
GTCTCCTGAGAGGGTGTGCGTGACTGGCCAAGTGAAGTCGCAAAGGATGAGGCTTTCTTTGGCATACTCTCGGTCCTGGATTCTCGCTGCTGCCAGAGCCTTCCCATCGTAGGTGGAGAAATCCGCCGCCAGTTCGCTTCCCCAGAACCTCGCGGCGATTTTGCGAAACACGTTGCTGGAGAGATAAGAGCCCTCAAGCCCGCTGGCCCAGTTTAGCCACTGAAACAGCACCAGTCCCATTTCGTGCAGCTGGTTTATGGCCTGCCTGGGCTCCATGGCATACAGCAGGCCGTGCACCGGGAATGTACGGGGGCAATACGTCAGCAGATGGCCCGCTTTCGACACATAGTCAGCGATCAGCTCCTTTGCCCCTTGGCCCACCATATCGGCGGCTCGTTCGATCCCCTGAGCTAGGGCGTCTCCAAAGCCGTCGCGGAGCGACATCTTCGTTACCAGGGCTTCCATGTACTCCCAGCTCCCCACCTTGGATAGGGGAATGCCGGTGTTTTCGTCCGTCAGGATGCCTGTGTGTCTGCACCTTGAGAGCCACTTCATCATGGATTCAATGGCAAGTGCGTCAACCCCGTATTCATCGCACAGCCTGTTGACATAAAATGTCACTTCGTTCTGTTCCCCGTAGTATTTCAGGGCTCGGTCGATGTAGAACAGCGAAGACCCGCACAGGGATTTCCCCCTTGTCTTGCCGTCTCTCGATTCTACGACAATCCTGCCGTCGAAGCCCGCGCAGCCCAGGCAGAGGTCTTTCTTTACCCTCTGGCCCGCTACTACTTCGATGTGCGTTTCCGGTTTCGCCATAAGCTCAGCCCAGTCCGGGCCCTTCCACATAAGCTGGCGGATATATTGCTTGAGTTCTCTGAGTTTGTCCGGGTTGGCTGCGGTTACCTTTCCCCTTCCCCTCACTGCGATAGCCTTCAGCTTCTTCGAACCCATGACGGCTCCGAAGCCACTGGAACCGCTGGCGTCGTTATCGGCAAGGACAATGGCGTAGGTGACCAGGTTCTCACCCGCCGGGCCGCACGCTACCACTGCCACCGTGCGCCCCAGTTCCTCTTTCAGGATTTCTCGCGTTTCCACGGTGCTCTTGCCCCAGAGCGCGGAAGCGTCCCTTATCTCGACGACGTCGTCGTCAATGAAGACATACACGGGTCTATCTGACTTGCCCTGAATCACCACCGCGTCGTAGCCGGCGAACTTGAGCTGTCCTCCCCACCGGCCGCCCAGATTGCAGTTTGCGAACTCTTCGGGAGTCATGGCGGGAGCCTTGCCGCACAGCTGCCATCTGGAGCCGGAGAGTCCGCTGAACCCTGCCAGAGGCCCGGTTGTGAATATCAGCAGGTTTTCGGGATCGCAGGCGCTGACATCGGCAGGCACCTCATCCCAATAGATCTTAGCGGCGATTCCTCTCCCACCAAGGAACCTGTCGGCATAGGCCATTGTTGGTATTTGAGTTATGTTTCCCGAAGATAGGTCTACCCTCAGGATTTTGCCTGTATATCCATATCGCTCAGTCACTTTCAGCCCCTTATCAAACTCGTCTTGGCTCTCCTATGCCTTTTCAACCTGTACCAGGCAAGTATTGGTGGTGAAGGCCCCGCCTGGCGAGCGCGCGTCCCGGGTGAGGACGTTGGCACAGCCCCCGCGGTCGACCCCCTGCTCGTCCGGGTCATACCAGGCGCCCTCAGGCACATCGACTACACCGGGTATGATCCTCTGGGTTACCTCCGCCTGGATAATCATCTCACCCCTGTCGTTGAACACCCTGACAGGGTCTCCGTCCTTGATTCCTCTGGGCTTGGCATCTTTTGGATTGATTTTCACTGCCTGGGGCTCGAGTTCCCTCAACCAGGGTATGTTATCGAACTGGCTGTGTGCTCGCCGTTTGAAGTGGGTGCTGATCATCTGGAGAGGATAGTTCTCGGCGAGCGGGTCGTTGGCGCTTTCCCAGGTTTCGATGTACTTGGGGATGGGGGGCATCAGCGGCTTTTCTATCTCAGCGATCTGCTGGCTGTAGATCTCAATCTTCCCTGAGGGTGTGGGGAACGGATGATTTGCAGGGTCCGCGATCTCATTCTGGAAGGGGACGCTGGGTTCCGAGTAAAACTTCTCGACCCCTGTCTCCTTGAAGCGCTCGTAGTCCGTAACGGCGGGCTTCATAATCTGCTCAAGCCATTCTTCGTCGGTCTTATCGTTGTAGTCGGCGATGCCCATCTTCTCGGCGAGGCCCGTGCAGATATCGAGGTGGGAGCGTGATTCACCCAGAGGCTCGATGATCTTCCTCTGGTAGGCCAGATGTGGGCCGGCACCCCAGACGGCATCGTTGCGCTCAAAGAAGGTGCAGGTAGGCAGCAGGATATCGGCGAACTTGGCCGTGGGGGTGATAAACTGCTCCTGAATAGCGATGAACTCCAGCGATTTCAGGGCCTTCACCGCTTTGTTCACATTGGGGTACTGATTAATGTAGTTAACGTTAGCGGTGTAGACCATCTTGTAGTCGCTGTAGTAGCCGCCGGCTTTGCCTTTGAGGATAGCATCCATAACCTCGGTGTTGTGCAGCCGGGCTATTAACCCGGGGCCTTTAGAGATCGCAGTAGGCAGGGCATCCCGTCTTCTCGGGGAGCCGGCATCGACCGGGTTGCCACCGGTTCTCATCGCCAGGCCCATGGGGGAAGGTGTATCGCCGCGCTGGGTGATCTCGCACCCAGGGCTGCCACCGTGGATGCCGATGTTGCCGGTCATTGCAGCCAGAGTGAAGGCCGCGCGGTGAAACTGCTCACCGTAGGCAGTCCGCCCTGGCGCTTTGCTAGGGAGCAACGCCGCGGGTTTGGTAGTGGCGTACTCCCGGGCGAGCTCGGCGATTGTCTGGGCGGGGACGCTGGTAATACGCTCTGCCCACTCGGGCGTCTTAGGCACTCCATCCTCCTCGCCGAGAACATATTCCTTGAAATGGTCGAACCCCACGGTATAGGTGTCGAGGAACCTCTGGTCGTAGAGGTTCTCGGTGATCATCACGTAGGCCATGGCGATCATGGCTGCGGCATCAGTTCCCGGCTTGATGGGGATCCAGCGGTCAGCAACTAGGGCGGCAGTGTCGGTGTATCTGGGGTCAACCACGATGAACCTCGTTCCCGCCTCCTTGGCTTTGGCTAGAGCGTAGCTTGTACCACAGCCGTCAATGATGACGGCGGGGTTCATCCCCCAGAGGATTACCAGCTTTGAGTTGATGACGTCACGGTGGTCTACCCCGGCGGGATACCCGTAAGTGGTCTGACAGGCGAACATCCAGCCCTCGTTGGAGGCGATACCCCACATCAGGGTGCATCCCCCGGCCAAGCTGAAGACCCGTACTGCTGTCCTCGTGTTGTGTACCTGGCCCATGTCACCGCCGTTGGTCAGGTATACAACTGCCTCGGGGCCATAGGTCTCTTTGACCCGCTTGTATTCGCTGGCCACCTTCTCCAGAGCCTCGTCCCAGGATATCCGTTGGAAATTCCCCTCTCCGCGCTCGCCGATCCTCTTCATGGGGTAGAGAAGCCGGTCGGGGGCATAGACCCTCTGCCGGTAGGC
>SOKG01000025.1 GCA_004376205.1 Dehalococcoidia bacterium
CCCCGGACAGGTGCCCGGTCTGTGGCGCAGCCCAAACCGATTTCTTGAAAGTGGCCTAAAGAGATCATAGTCAGCCCTGCAGCTGCGGGAGCGGTCTTTTTCGGCCTGGATGAATTGTTGCCCCTGGCACACCGATACGGTAAAGAGAACCCAGTGATACTTGGCGTTGGGGTGGGTATGCTGGTCATGGCAGCCAGCCTATTCCTGCTGACTTAGCCCGCTGAAACAGGACAAATGGTATTGTGTCTTCAGTGGTGTATAAGAAGTAACCTCAACTGGCGTTTTCACAAACCGCAGGTCGTCGGTTCGGATCCGACCGCTGGCTTCGCCAACATGAGTCCTCTACCTTAAGAACCCTACAAAGGGATAGTACGCACTTTCGGTCTGGTTACTATTTACAGCCCCATCCCTCGTTCACCAGTCTTCGGTAGCATTCTATGCCGTCCGATGTCGGTCTGTACGAGTGAACGGATAGCCTACCACCTGGCTGTCGCTCCAGCAACCCCTCTGATAGCAGAGTCCGCAATGCGACCTCCCTCAAGTACCCTGAAATTTGTAGAGCAGCAAATGCGATTTGTCAGTATTTCCTTTCAATTGCCTGTTCGACGGGAAAGCGAAGCATGTTGCGAAAAGGATAAAAGGAATGTACGATAGCAGGTGAGCTTGAAGTAGATCCGCAGGTTCGGGAGTAATCGTGATACATAGGGTAGGTGTAAGCACCAAGGCAAGAGTAGAGTTCAGAGACATTACTGGAGAAGTCCAGGCTACGGTGAAAGCCAGCGGTATTGAAAGTGGCATTTGCCATGTTTTGGTCCCACATACCACGGCCGCAATTACCGTAAATGAGAACGCCGACCCCAGCGTAGCGGCAGACATTACTACGCAGCTTGAGGCCATAGTACCCAAACACAGCGACTACCGCCACATGGAAGGTAATGCTCCTGCCCATATCAAGGCTAGCCTAGTGGGCAACTCCCAGACACTGCTGGTAGAAGGCGGGAAACTGGTTTTGGGGACGTGGCAGGGCGTTTTCTTTTGCGAGTTTGATGGCCCAAGGAACCGTACTATTCTAATCAAGATTGTACCAGACGAGCCCTGACCTCAGCTACTAGTTGGAACAGCGCCTGATCCTAAGAGCCGATTTGTTCACCGGGCAACTATTGCCCCATCCCGACTCGTGCCGAGCCAGCCTTCTCAAACCCCTCATAAGGAACGGTGGCGCCCACGGTGCTCTGGGCCTGCACCGCATAGCCATCCATAGCGGAGTTATCCATCGGAGGGATGTTGAGAAGAGATCATGTCTCAGACTTCCTCATGCCTGCGGCCAGCATAGTCCCTTTAGGTAATTTCTTGCGATGCCAGCGTCCGTGCTCTCTCCAAATCGGCCTGCGTATTGATATTGAAGAAGCTCAAATGCTCAGGGTCGAATCTATCTATCTCGTCTTTGTCCACATACCTTAGCCTCACTGAGTCAAGGAAGTCTGTGACCTTGAGATTGCCCCCCTTGAGCAGCCTTTCCATCGGCAGCAGGCAGTTCTTGGTGTAGACTGCATGAAGTGGCTCTTTGAAGTCCCCCATCCTGGGTACGACGACATCGAAATCAGGGGATAGGTCGATCATGTAGCGCAGCAGGTCCAGGTTGAGAAAGGGCATATCGCAGGCCACTACCAGATTATGAAAGCTAGTCGAGTACACCAGGCCGGTATAGATGCCTCCCAGAGAGCCCTTTCCCGGATAGAGGTCAACCACCGTTTTCGCTTCGGCATATGAGGGGAAGGAGGACCTCGATTGTCTTTTTGAAATCACGATCAGGATTTCAGAGTTGAGTAGTCTCAGATGACCGATGGTTCGCTCGATCAGGCTCTTCCCGGCAACCACCACTGTGTGTTTCTCTTTACCCAGGCGAGAGCTGCGGCCACCGGCGAGGACAATCGATGTCATGTCAGATGCCCTAGACTCCGTTCGGATCAACCTGCCTCATTACTCTGACCGGGACCCCCAGTATGAACCCTTCAGGGTCTGAGCCCGCGTCTCCCCATTCGACAAAGCCGAGTATACTCGACAGCTACGGCAATGATATGCCTACGCCGGTTGGCTGTCAATGTCTTGAACAAGGCCGTAGGCATCCTCTGCTCTTGTTTATTCCAAAAGTCGGCAGCAGTATCGCCGCTGCGTAGGAGGCGAAATGGCTTCTCGCGGTACATTGGATCGCCTTGGGGGATTTACCCTCGAGGCAGCATGTGGTAACATATTCCTCGACTGGACTAGCAAGAGAGATGGCAGTCTTGTCCATTTCATGGCAGCTTGGGCTCTTTCGGAACATTCTGGGCGCTCCTTCCATCTTGGTCAAGGAAACCTCGACCCCATATTGACCAGCGCCTAAACCGAAGCTAACCCCAAGCTGACTTTGAGGAGAGTATACAAGAATGAGAAAGGTCGCCGTTATTACCGACAGCACATGTTGCCTGCCAAGCGAGCTGGTGGAGAAATACGATATCTGCTTGGTACCCATCTTCATAGTCTACAAAGGTAACAGCTACCGCGATGGAGTTGATATGAGCCCGGGCGAAGTCTATACGATTATGCGAAGAAGAAAGGACCTGCCCACCACCTCAACCCCATCAGCGGGGGACTTCCTGGATGCCTACCGCCAGTTAAGCCGGGAGGCAGAGAGCATACTCTGTATAACCCTCACCAGCCTGCAAAGCAAGACCTTCGAAGCTGCAGTATTGGCCAAGGAGAAGGCTAAGGAGGTAATTCCAGATACCGCTATCGAGGTTGTAGACAGCCGCGCTGTAGCCGGTGCATTAGGATTTGTCGCTCTTGAGGCGGCTCGCGTTGCCAGCGAGGGGGCAGACCTGCTCCAGGTAGCCAATGCTGCGCGCGGCATGATCGGCAGGGTGAACCTCCTGGCCATGTTGGACACGCTCTACTATCTCGCGAGAACCGGTCGCGTGGCCAGGGCGGCAGCGTGGGCTGGGGCAGCATTGAATATGAAGCCTGTACTCGAGCATTCTGCGTCGATAGGAGAGACGACTGGCGTGGCACGTCCAAGAACAAAGGCGAAGGCGGTAAAGCTCATGCTGGAGCTAATGGCGGAAAGAGTAGGGGACTCCACCGTGCACGTCATAGTGCACCATGCCGATGAACAGGAGGAAGGAGAGAAGCTCAAGGCAGAGATCGGTTCAAGATTTAGCTGTGCCGAACTCTATCTCACCGAGTTCACCCCCGGCATGGGAGTCCATGCCGGACCTGGCATCCTTGGTTTCTCGTTCTACGCCGATTGAGATGTCTATTCGTAGGCGTTCAACCGTCAGCTTTCAGCAAATCCCCCTCAGTCCCCCTTTAGAAAAGGGGAATTTTGCGACCTTTCTAATTGAAAAAACTGAGTGCTGATAGCTGAACACTTGCGAAAACCCTCTAGCGTCCCCCCTTGACCTCGTCGGCGACCTGTCTGGTCTGCTCCAACAGAGAATGGATGCTCACGTCGCTCAATTCACGGG
>SOKG01000264.1 GCA_004376205.1 Dehalococcoidia bacterium
GGGTCACGGGCATCCCTCAGGTTGACAAAGTTTACCCCCTTGACTACCCTCCCATCTTTGACATCGAGACAAGGTATAATTCTTACTGTTTCCATTTCATAGCTCCTGAAATTTGATCAAGTCCCGATACTCCATGACAGTGCTCATGGCATGATTTTCGGCCTCTATACCAGCTTCCTCGGCAGCAGCTACAGGATTCAAACCACCGAGGAGGATCATCCCGATTCTATTAAGTTCCACAGGGATTTCACACACTGGCTCGCTAGTATTTCCCATTACCAATAGGCCCCCCAATCCGGCCTCCCTGAGTTTGGTCACCACCTCCTCCGCTGTCGCGCGGCAGAGGGCTGGTATTTCACGGAAGTTGGCCAGTATTTTACCCTCGCCACTTTTGGCTGCCTCTCCCACAGAAGTCATCTTGGCCCTGATGAATACCTCTGAAGGATCTAGGGAGGAGCCAGCATAGTGAATGAGCTCCACGAAGCGGAAGGGTTTGTGATTTCGAATCTGGAGTATGGCGCCGAACCTGGAGTCCATAGGAACGCCGGCCCTAAGCAAAGCGCCATTGATCACGATGCTGCAAACGGTGGCCAGTCCTATCTCGCCCTCGGGAACGATCAACTCCCCCAACCGCTCTCCCTCAGAAGCTACCGCTACCAGATCGCTTACGCAAAGCTTCTCTTCGAAAGCGGGCTTCATTGCCTGGAGCGCCCTGCTGAATTTTTCCTTGGGGAAGAAAGAGACGTTGACGGGGATCAGACCGCAGCGCTTATCGTAGTTGAAATCGGTGCGAAAGGCGAGTAACTCGATCCTGGAGATGGCAAAGCCAACCTTATCTCTAACCAGAGCGCTGCCCAGCTCCTCAACCCCCTGCTCAGTGATCAGCCGACCATCTCGGCCCACAAGTCGGGTTAACCCTCGCTCATCCAGCAGCTTGAGGTGGTATCTCACTGCCCTTTCGCCCAGTTCAACCCCGTGGTCTTTCAAACGTCGAGCGATGACCCTGGCTCCCAGTGGTTCTTGGGAGTCGCTCAGGATCTTCAACATTGAAAGCACCTTTCTCTCAACCTCTTGGCTTTCAAAGCCCATCACAATGCCCTGGGTAGTATGGGGTAATAGGAAACTGTTTGCCTAATTTTACACCGCCTGAGGAATTTTGTCAACCCCTGGGCAAAGGTTGCATTCCTTTACTGGCAATAGTAGAATACATAAATAGCCGAATCGCTCCCACAGGGAGGCAATTTTGCTGTTTCGCATCGAGGTCTTCCCAAAACGGTCTTTGCCTGACCTGAGAGGCGAGGCACTGCTAAGAGACATCCACGATCTTGGCATTGTGCATATCAGAGAGGTCAGAGTCAGCGACATCTATTCATTGGAGGGGGATCTAAGCCCAGAGGAGCTGACCAGAATCTGCCGTGAGCTAGTAGTTGATCCAGTTATTCAAGAGTAGTAGGGCCAGCGGCGGAAGCGGCGACAGCGCCGGCCATATGCTCGGCCACATCCCCGCCGCGAGCACCCTGTCACATCGCTGAAGCTAAGACCAAGCGCAGCAAGCTGCTTTAGCAGTTGCTGGAGGGCTTCCCTGCCCAAGCCCTCAGTGAACTCATCATCAAAGGTGTCTTCAAGCACAATCACCCTCTGCCGGTATCGGGGCCAAGTGGTCAGGTAGTCATAGCGCCGCCTCTTGTCCTCATCGTTCAGCGCTTCGTAGGCCTCATTTATCTCCTTGAACCTTTCTTCAGCTTGCTTCTGATCGTGAGGGTTGTGGTCGGGGTGGTAACGCAAGGCTAGGCTTCGGAACGCTCTCTTGACCTCTTCCTGGCTGGCATCTCTATTGATGCCAAGCACTTGGTAGTAATCTTCTATGCTCATAAGCCTCTCTCCCTGTTTCGTTGGCCCCCTGCGGGGATTTTCCCGGCCACGACCACTATGAAGCCGGCATCAGGAGAAAAGCGCTCTTGGGGAGCTTCCATCTCTTTTACCTCATTCGGCCTCTGGAACAGGGTCGAAAGGACTTTCTCAATGGCGAAGCCGGCGTGTTCCAAGGAGTCTGCCACCTCCTGGTAGCTGTAAAAGGTGGCGTACTTGTAGAAACGGTGCCCTTCCCGTTTCTTGGCCTCGTAAAGTCTAGCCCAGGGGCTTCCCCGGAACACCAGGCCAAGCACTATCTTGCCTCCTGTTTTCAGTATGCGGTGAGCCTCCCGCAGCACAGCCAGGGGCGAATCGACAAAGCAGAGCGTCACGATCAGGAACACGGTGCCGAAGGTTTCCTTATCGAAGGGCTCCTCTTCCCCTCTGGCTAGAAACCCAGTTATCCCCCGCCTCCTTGCCATCTCTAACAGCTTGACCGATGGGTCAATCCCGGTCTCTATTCCCAGGGCCTGGGCAAAGCGGCCGCTGCCCACCCCCACCTCAAGCCAGGGTTTGGGCAGCAAAGGCAGCACCTCCTGGAAGGCTTTGAGCTCTATAGCAAAGATGAGCTTTCCCTCCTCTTCAAACCAGGCGTCATATGCCGAAGCCAGAGTGTCAAAAGGCGATGCTTCAGTCCTGACAAGCTCTGCTCCCAGCCGCGGTCTTGGGGACGGCCTTTTCATAAGCTGCTCCGCATCCCTGTTCATAACTTCAGTGTCTCCTGTAAGCCCTTTTCCACGGCTCCTTCTTCAAAGCCAGACAGTCCCTCACTGTCTCCCTCAGCGTGGTGGCCGCCAGCAGGGCGCAGTGGAGACTGTCCTCGGGAAGCCCACCCAGTGCCTTCAGCACATCATCCTGGGTGATTCTCAGGGCCTCGCCGACGCCTAGCTTGCCATGGATGAACTCTATTCGCCTGGAGCGGCCAATCTCGACGATGCCTATCTCCCTTCCCACCTCAGAGATGGCATCTTCGGGACAAATGTAGGAGCAGGCACCGCAGCCAGTGCATTTTGCGCTATCTATATGGAACATGTCTCCCCCTGCCACGCCTTCCCCAGCCTCTAGGTCCAAAAGCAAAGCCTGGCAGGGGGAGGGGCTGAATATTCAGCGCATTGCACTGGGGACACGCCAGAGGAGGTCGTGCCACCATGACCTCAAAAGGAACGTTCCATTCGTGGCCATCGTTGGCGCATCTGAAGCGGCGCATCGCCATCTCGAAGCTTCCTCCCTCGATGCGGATCGCCTTGCCATTGATCAGGGCATCGGCTACTTTGCTGCGGGCCGACTCCAGCACCCGGTGAAAGGTAGGCCGAGAAATGCGCATCCTCTGGGCGCATTCCTCCTGCTCCAGCCCCTCCAGATCCTTGAGTCGTATCGCCTCCGCCTCCTCCACGGAAAGGCACACCTCTTCAAGGACTCGGAGCGGTATCCCCGCCGGTTTGAAGTAGTTTACCTCAGGTATCAGAGCGACTCGGCGCCACTTGGTCGGTCTCGGCATAGGTTAAATTCCTGGTATTATTATGGACATACGTTCATTATTATGATAGCATTCTGTGTTAGTTTTGTCAATAACTTGGCATGACTTTCTG
>SOKG01000217.1 GCA_004376205.1 Dehalococcoidia bacterium
TCACTTCCGCTATGAAGCGCGAGCAGCATGCCGTGGAGTTCTACTCGCGAATGATGAGTGCACTGAGGTCAGAAGAGGCTAAGCTCCTCTGTGAGAGGCTGGTTCACGAAGAGCTGAAGCATAAGCTGAGATTAGAGATATTCTATGACGACCTCTTCTATGGGGAGGACTGAGGAGGGTCATCTATATCAAGGGGGAAAGACATGGAGGAAAGAAAGGAAGTGGTAACTCTTCGAGGCAACCCGGTAACCTTGCTGGGGCCGGAGATCAGGGTGGGGCAAAAGGCGCCTGATTTCAGGCTTCTGGCAATAGATATGAAGGAGGTAGAGCTATCACAGAGCAGGGGCAAGGTCAGGCTATTAAGCGTTGTGACCTCTCTGGACACACCAGTCTGCGACCTCCAGACACAGAGATTCGAGGAGGAGGCAAGCAAGCTTGAGGATGTAGTAATATACACTATAAGTGTGGACCTGCCATTTGCTCAGGCCCGCTATTGCGGTGCCCACAATATTACAAACCTGCAAACGCTTTCCGACCATCGGGAGGCTTCTTTCGGCACTGCGTACGGAGTGCTGATCAAGGAACTGCGCCTGCTCAGCCGCGCCGTCTTCATTGTTGACCGGGATGACACTGTGCGATACGTGGAATACGTGAAAGAGGTTACCCAGCACCCCGATTACGATGAGGCGATTGAGGCTTTGCAGAAGGTGGTTGCAGGGAGCTAGTATGGCGCCAGGGTTGATCTGATGATAGGAGGCGAGGAATGGCATCGAATCTGAACGTGATGATTGGAGGTGAGGCGGGGCAAGGCGTGCAGTCGGTGGGGGCTATCCTGGCCAAGGCCTTTGCCCGGGGAGGATACCACATCTTCGCCGACCAAGATTACGAGTCTAGGGTAAGGGGCGGCCACAATTTCTTCAGGGTGAGGATCAGCGATAGCGAGGTGGGGGCCGTGTGCGAGGCGGTCGACATTTTGCTCGCGTTGAACCAGGAAAGCATAGAGCTTCATCGCGGAAAGCTGGCCCGCGGCGGGGTTGTAGTCTTCGATATGGAAAAGGCCAAAGGCCTCGACGGCGGCGACGATCTCTTTGGTGTGCCCCTGGAGAGGCTGGCCAAGGAAAAGGCCGGCGACAGGTTGATGGCTAACACGGTTGCCCTGGGTGTAGCTGTGGGTTTGGTCGCTTATGATTCGGACATAGTGGCCGATGTTCTGCGAGAGCATTTTGGAACGGCCGAGGCGGGAGAAAGCAACGTGAGGGCGGCAGCAGCAGGCTACCAATATGCGGTAAGCAATTTGGAGGGGAGGGCCAAGCATAGCCTGCGTCCGCTGGGGGATAGAAAGCGGATGCTGATCAACGGCAATGAGGCCGTAGCCCTGGGCGCAGTAGCTGCCGGCTGCACGTTCATGGCTGCTTATCCCATGACCCCTGCAACGTCGATAATGGAATACCTGGCGGGCAAGTCGGCTGAGCTAGGCCTGGTGGTGGTGCAACCAGAGGACGAAATCTCGGCGATAAATATGATAATCGGGGCTGCCTTCGCCGGGGCGAGGGCGATGACCGCTACCTCAGGGGGCGGCTTCTGCCTCATGGTGGAGGGTCTGAGCTTGGCTGGCATGACCGAGACCCCAATTGTGGTGGTGCTGGGGCAGCGTCCCGGCCCGGCCATCGTGCTACCCACCAGGATGGAGCAGGGCGAGCTCGAATTTGCCCTTCACGCTGGTCATGGGGAGTTCCCTCGTGCTGTTCTGGCCCCGGCTACCATTGAAGACGCCTTCTGGTTGACCGTAAAGGCGTTCAATCTGGCGGAGAAATATCAAGTTCCGGTCATCATCATGACCGATCAGCACTCGGCCAGCTCCTATACCACGGTGGAGAGATTCGACCTAGGCCAGGTGAAGATCGAGAGAGGGCTGCTCCTCTCCGAGGAGGAGATTGACAGGCTCGGGGAATACAAGAGACATCAGATCACCGAGTCCGGCGTATCTCCCAGGGCATTGCCCCTTGAGGGGAAGCAACTGGTGGTAACCGATTCCGACGAGCATGACGAGGAAGGGCACATCACAGAGGATGCTGAAACGAGGAAGCGGATGATGCTCAAGCGACTGCGTAAGTTCAATGGGCTTAAGGCTGAGCTTGGTCAACCCAGGGTTCACCAGATGCCGCACGCGGAGATAACCCTTGTGGGCTGGGGCAGCACCTATGGAGCGATAAAGGAGGCTGCGGCCCTATTGCAAAAGGACGGCGCAGCAGCCAACATCCTCCACCTAAACGAGCTATGGCCGTTCCCCGCGGAGGCAGTGTCATCTATCCTGGATGGCGCTGGCAAAAGCATCGTTATTGAGAACAATGCCACTGGGCAACTGGCGCGCCTGATCCGAGCGGAGACCGGAATCAAGGTCAGCGGTAGCATCCGCAGGTTTGACGGGCGTCCATTTTCGCCAGAATATATCCTCAGGGAGATGAGGAAGGAGGTATCTTAGTCATGGTAACGATAGCTGACTATGCTGGAAGCAGACCCGCTTGGTGCCCTGGATGCGGCAACTTCGGCATCCTCACGGCAGTCAAGCAGGCTCTGGTTGCACTCGGGATCGAGCCCTACAGGGTATTGATGGTATCCGGTATCGGGCAAGCAGGTAAGCTTCCTCACTACACCAAATGCCATGTTCTCAACGAGCTTCACGGAAGGACGCTGCCCGCAGCCATCGGTGCGAAGATGGCCAGCCCTGAGCTGGTAGTAATTGCTGTAGGTGGGGATGGGGATGGTTATGGCGAGGGGGGAAACCACTTCATCAATGCGGTGCGCCGCAACCATGATATTACTTACCTAGTGCACAATAACCAGGTCTATGGCCTCACCAAAGGGCAAGCCTCTCCCACCAGCGACTTCGGTTTTGTGACCAAGACCACGCCCCAAGGGGCGGATATACCGCTAAACCCAATCGCCCTGGCCATAGCCTCCGATGCCAGCTTCGTCAGTCGTAGTTTCGCCGGAGACATCGAGCACTTGAGCGGACTGATTCGGCTGGGCATCGAACATAAAGGTTTTGCCTTGATCGACGTGCTCCAGCCCTGTGTTGTGTTTAACCACAAAAATACTTATGCCTGGTACCGGGAGAGAGTTTATAAGCTGGAGGAGAATGGCTACGACCCGGGCAACAAAGTGGCTGCATTCGAGAAGGCTCAGGAATGGGGGGACAGGATACCTATCGGGGTGATCTATCAGAAGGAGAGGGCCACCTTTGAGGAGCGGCTTCCTGCCCTAACTAGAGGGCCCTTGGCGCGGCGTAGGCTCGACCCGATGCAGGCGGAAAAACTGCTCGATGAGTTTCTGTAGCAGCGAGGATGAGACGGCGTTAACAAGGCAATGGAAGAATAAAGCAGGAGGTGTAGCTATGAAGTTAAAGGTAGTCTTCTATAGCATGTATGGTCATATCTATAGAATGGCCGAGGCGGTGGCGGAGGGAGCTCGTGAAGTGCAAGGTGCTGAAGTGGAGTT
>SOKG01000289.1 GCA_004376205.1 Dehalococcoidia bacterium
TGCCGAACTGGTTCATCTCCTCAGGATCAGGAGTGATCAATACCTGCTCTTTTTCGCCACCCTCAGTCTGCACATCGGAAGTGCCCTCCATATTTTGCAGCTCGGGCACGATCTGCGTTTGAGCGATAGCCCCCAGTTGCGCTGAGGGCAGGTCACCCCTCAGGCTGAAGATCACCAGCGGCATCATGCTGGGATCGAGACGGGTAACCTGGGGATTCTCCTTGATCCGGGGGTCCATCTGAGGAACACTGCGCACTTCGGGGGGAAGCTCCAGCTCGCCAGGGCTGGTAGCTTGTTCTAGAGATTCCTTTACCTTGGCCATATCGGTGCCGAAGTTGAACTCGGCAAAGACCACGGAGATTTCGTCCATTGAGGTAGAGTAAACGTGCTTCAGGCCCTTCCCTTCCCACTGCTCCCAGATTACGTCCTCGATAGGTTTAGTGACCTCATCCACAACTTCCTCGGGTGAGGCATCGGGGTAGGCAGTGAAAACCATAGTGAATGGGAACTCGATATCGGGTATCATCTCCAGCTTCAGTTGGGTTGCTGCCCATATCGACCCTCCAGCAAGCAGAGCAGCCAGAAGGATGGTGACCACGCGCTTGCGCATCGCTAACTTAGTTAAATACCACACTTAGTTCCTCCTATACGCTTGTGTTACCCTACGGACAAAACGCTCTCTTCGAGACGGTTATTCTCCTCATCAATGACTTTATCGTCCACTTTGGCAAACAGGGGCTCAGGCGATGCCAGCCTCTGTCCCGCCGGGGGTACCGAGAAGGTCCAGCCCCCCTCCTCCACGGATCCTTCATATCCGAGCAGACGATGCAGTTTCTCCGAACTGAAAGGCAAAAAAGGATAGAGAACGGTCTTGAGACAGCAGATAACGCCGAGCACAGTCGAGATGGTCGTGGCCGCGGAATCTCTATCCCCCTTGATTGTCTTCCACGGGGCTTTGGTGTCCAGATAGCGATTGGCCTCCTGAGCCAGCGACATGGCCTCCCTCATTGCCTCCCTGAAGTGACAGCCATGCAGCAGAGAATCAACCGTCTGCAGCGTCGCTTCAGCCTTGCTCAGCAAGGCTTTCGACGCCGCATCGACATCGCCCGCAGGCGGTACACAGCCGTCGAAATTGCGATAGGCGAGGGTGAGCACCCGATGCACCAAGTTGCCACAGGTAGCCACCAACTCGTCATTGTTGCGGCGAACAAACTCCCGCCACGAGAAATCGGTATCACTGGTCTCCGGCATATTGATGGACAGTTGATAGCGCAGTGGATCGGGAGGATAGCGCTCAAGGTAATCAGGCAGCCAAACCGCCCAGTTACGGCTGGTGGAGAGCTGTTTACCTCTTAAAGTAAGAAACTCGTTAGCCGGTACATCACAGGGCAGGTTGAGACCGCCGTAGCCCAGGAGCATGGCAGGCCAGACGACAGTGTGGAAGATAATATTGTCTTTGCCAATAAAGTAATAGCTCTTGACCTCTCCCTCCCAGAAACGGCGCCATCTCTCCCCATCTCCACAAGACTCAGCCCATTCCTTGGAAGCCGAGAGATAGCCAACCACCGCCTCAAACCATACGTAAATGCGCTTTTCATCGAACGCGGGCACCGGCACCGAGACGCCCCAGTTGATATCGCGGGTAATAGCTCGATCCCTGAGACCATCGGTTAAATAGCGAAGTGTGAAGTTGAGTACATTCTGTCTCCAGTGGCTTTGTTCCTTAACCCAGGACTCCAGTTGCGCAGAGAAGGCGGAGAGGCGCAGAAAGAAATGCTCCGAATCCCTAATCTCAGGGGAGCCCCGGCAGATGCCACAACGGAGATCGATCAGATCTACGGGATTCAGCGGTTTGCCACACTCATCGCACTGGTCTCCCCTAGCTTCGGACCAGTGGCAATAGGGGCAAGTGCCTTCAACGTACCGGTCGGGGAGGAAGCGACGGCAATCGGGGCAATAGGGCAGAGCCATCTTATCCTTATATAGGTAGCCCTTGTCAAGGAGCGTAAGGAATAAATCGTGGACGACTTTGGCGTGGTTCTGAGTGCCCGTAGTGGTAAACAGGTCGAAGGAGATACCCAGCTTCCCCCAGGAATCAAGGAATCCCTGATGATAGCGAGATACCACCTCCTCTGGCGATTTGCCCTCTTTTTCTGCGCGGAGCGTAACTGGAGTGCCGTGCTGGTCTGATCCGGAGACCATCAGCACCTCATTACCCTTGGTACGATGATAGCGGGCAAAAATATCGGCGGGCAGATACGCCCCAGCGATCTGTCCCAAATGCAAAGGCCCATTAGCATAGGGCCAAGCTACCCCAATAAAGATCCGCTCAGACATCGGCTTATCTAGTTGGTTATTCTAACACAACAAGGTAAAAGAAAACAGGACTAGGGTAGTTCCAGCCAGGCCTTATAGAGCAAATTCTTGGGTAATCTGGTGGTGCTCCCTAGTTGAGCTAGGGCCTCCTTGGCCGGAATTCCCTCGCGGCGAAGCCTGAGGAGTTCTTCCCTGATGAAACCGGTCACCCCCACCTCCCTTACCTCTCCGCTATGCCCCTCTATGACGAGGGTAAACTCCCCCCTCGGCTGAGAGAAATGAGCTTTTGCCTCACTCACAGTACCCCTGAAGACCTCCTCGTGAACCTTGGTCAACTCCCGGCAGACAGCGATCTCCCTGTCCCCCAATATCTCCTCGACATCCGTCAACGAGGCCAGCAACCTATGCGGTGCTTCCAAGGCGACAATAGTACGCTGCTCAGTGTCAATCGACCCGAGCAGGCGTTTTCTCTCACCCTTCTTCCGGGGGAGAAAGCCAAGATAGACAAACTGACCTGCGGGCAATCCTGAGACAGCAAGGGCTGTGGGCAACACTGAGGGCCCGGGGATGGCGATGACTGGAATCCCGCGTTCGATCGCGGCCCGCACCAGCTCGCAACCGGGGTCGCTGATGCCGGGCATACCCGCATCCGAGACCAAAGCGATGTCTTCCTGCTCAAGGCGTCCCAAGAGGTAGGGGAGTTTTGACTTTCTGTTGTGCTCGTAGTAGCTGGTCAGCGAAGCCCTGATCCCATAGGCAGTGAGTAACCGTCGCGTCCTGCGCGTGTCCTCCGCGGCGATAAGCCTTACCTCACCCAGTATGCGAAGCGCCCGCTGCGATATATCCTCCAGGTTCCCGATGGGTGTAGCTACTAGATAGAGCGTAGCCATTGCAGTAGGATTATAGCCCATAGCTGATTCCCCGTCCATCCGTGAGTTCTTATCCTTGACTTAATACAGCCCTTTGTTGTATCCTTTCCCAAATATCATTCACGGGACGAGCCGATGAAACACTCCGAATACAAGAAAATGCGGTATGCATATGGCTTCGAAGAGATAGCCCTCGTCCCCGGTGATATAACCATCAACCCCGATCAGACAGACATAAGCCTTGTCATCGACCGGCTTAGCTTTCCCATCCCCATCCTGGCATCAGCTATGGACGGTGTGGTAGACGTGAAATTCGCTATCGCCATGGGCAAGTTAGGAGGGCTCGCCGTTCTCAACCTCGAAGGCTTGCAGACACGCTACGCCGATCCCGACAAGGTCTTGGCCGAGATTGCCGACGCTACGCCGGAGAAGGTTACCCAGAGTCTTCAGCGAGTTTATTCAGAACCGATCAAGGAGAACCTGATCGGCGACCGAATAAAGGCGATCAAGGATGCAGGCGTGGTCTGTGCTGTCTCCCTCACCCCAGCCAATACCAAAAGGTTGTCTCCACTTGCAGCCGAGGCTGGAATCGATATTTTAGTTGTGCAATCTACCGTCACCACTGCCCGCCACGTGTCGAAGAGTTACCGCGGTCTCATCTTCTCTGAGCTAGTCAAGCAGCTACCAGTACCTGTCATCGTGGGCAACTGCGTAAGCTACAGCGCCTGTCGCAATCTGATGGAAACCGGCATACATGGTGTGCTTGTAGGTGTAGGACCGGGCGCCGCTTGCACCACCAGGGAGGTAATAGGCGTAGGTATACCCCAGGCGACAGCAACTATGGATTGTGCCGCGGCACGCGATGAGTACTTCAGAGCCACGGGACGGTATGTTCCGATAATTACCGATGGTGGCTTCCGCAATGGTGGTGATCTCTGCAAAGCGTTTGCCTGCGGTGCCGATGCCGTGATGCTGGGCTCAGTATTTGCTCAGACTGAAGAGGCACCAGGGCGAGGAAATCATTGGGGGATGGCAACCCCTCATGAGGCACTACCGAGGGGGACACGTATTAGGGTAGAAGTCAAAGGCTCCCTAGAACAGACGCTCTTCGGCCCCACATCGGTCACCGATGGCACTCAGAATCTGGTTGGGGCATTGCGTACCTCCATGGGAGTCTGCGGAGCGCGAAATATCAGAGAGATGCATCAAACCGAGGTGGTGATCGCTCCCTCAATAAAGACTGAGGGCAAGATCTTCCAGCTCATGCAGGGCCTGGCGAGATAAACATATTGACCTTTAGCCATCCCTTTTTTATGCTTGGACCGCTAGTTCCCGCTTGACTTGCTGCCCGCGCCTTGATACATTATGATAAGTGTGTCTGACCGTGCTAAGCGTTTGTGGGGATGGGTCGTAAGCCTGTCCCTTTGTTTTGCCCAGAACCTCCTTGGGGTTTGATTTTATGAATATCGAAATGATACCGGTTCTGCTGGCCGGGCTCCTGTCGCTCGCCTTTGCTGGCTATCTGGTGCGCTACATTCTCCGTCAGGATCAGGGCTCGGACAAAGTCAGAGAGATTGCGTCAGCCATCCAGGAGGGCGCTAGAGCATTCCTGCAGGATGAGTTCCGTGCCTTGGTCATCGTCACCGTCATCATGGTGGCGATTTTTGCTGCAGCGCTGGAGCCCAGACCCTGGGTTGGTCTATCCTATCTTGTGGGCACGCTGACCTCCGCTCTTGCAGGATATCTCGGAATGAGCATCGCTGTGAGAGCAAATGGGAGGACGGCCACTGCCGCTACATCGAGTTGGGCGCAGGCACTGAGGATCGCCTTCTCCGGTGGAGCAGTGATGGGGTTCTGTGTCGTCGGCTTGGGATTACTGGGGCTAAGCATTATAGTTATGATTTTCGACGATCCCGATGTCTATTCCCATGTCTGGCTGGGATACGCTGTTGGCGCCTCCATAGTAGCGTTGTTCCTCAGGGTTGGTGGAGGAATCTTCACCAAGAGCGCTGATGTCGGTGCCGACCTGGTAGGAAAAGTGGAGGCGGGAATCCCCGAGGATGATCCCAGAAATCCCGCAGTCATAGCCGACAATGTGGGCGATAACGTGGGCGACATCGCCGGAATGGGCTCTGACCTTTTTGAATCATACGTCTCTGCAATAGTGGCAGCCATGGTTTTGGGCGCGGCCGTCGGCGTCCTTGGGCCCGATAAGGGAATATCCTTCCCCCTGCTTCTGGGGGCAGTGGGTGTAGTGGCTGCCATAATCGGGACCTTCTTCGTCAGGGCTCCTGAGGCCGGAGGAAGCTTCGAGGAACAGACAGCCAAGGCTCGCTCGACCATGAATCGCGGGGTGTATGCCAGCAACATACTAATGATAGTAGGTGGCTTCTTGCTGGTGTGGTTTTATCTGAGTTCTGATGAGATCGGCGTTTTCTATGCCATGCTCGCTGGCCTGGCCTGCGGGTTCTTGATCGGGCTATCGACCGAATACTTCACTTCGGAGAGAGGGCCTGTAAAGGGTATTGTCGAAGCAAGCCAAACAGGCGCTGGTACCAATGTTATTGAGGGGCTTTCCGTCGGCATGTTCAGCACCGTTGTCCCAATAGTGCTAGTTGCCGCTGCTACCTTGATTGCTTACGAGACTGCCGGCTTGTTCGGTATAGCTATCGCCGCCGAGGGTATGTTAATCACACTGGGGATGCTGCTGGCTATAGACTGCTACGGGCCAATAGCTGACAACGCAGCGGGAATCGCTGAAATGGGGGGCTTGGGCAAAGAGGTCAGAGCACGTACCGAAGCCCTGGATTCGGTGGGCAACACCACTGCCGCCATAGGCAAGGGGTTCGCCATTTCATCGGCAGCTCTGGCTGCTTTGGCCTGGCTGGCTACTTTCTTCGCTGTAGTCGAGGAGGAGACCGGAAAAGCGATAGTGGTAAGCCTCACCGAACCAAAGGTGATAGTTGGCCTGCTCATCGGGGCCATGCTCTCTTTCCTGTTCTCTGCTCTGGCGATGAGGGCGGTGAGCTCTGGTGCCGTCGCGGTCGTCAGCGAAGTGCGACGGCAATTCAAAGAGATACCAGGGTTGATGGATGGCACTGGGAGGGCTGATTACGCCACTTGTGTTGACATAACTACTCGAAGGGCACTGAAGGGAATGATAGTCCCGGGGCTGCTAGTGATAATAGTGCCGCTTATAATTGGTTTTAGCCTGGGCTTGGAAGCCTTGGCAGGTTTTTTGGTGGGGTCTTTGGCAACTGGCTTCTTGTTGGCGATACTCATGGCCAACTCCGGGGGGGCCTGGGATAATGCCAAAAAATATATAGAGGCCGGGCACCTGGGAGGTAAGGGCAGCGATGCCCACAAGGCAGCCGTAATAGGGGATACCGTCGGCGACCCGTTTAAGGATACAGCCGGCCCTTCGCTCAACATCCTGATAAAACTTGTGGGCAAGGTTGCAGTAATCTTCGTGCCTATTTTTGTGCTGGTAGTTTAAACGCAGAATGACTATAGTCAATCTCAAAACTCCTTACAATCCTCCCTCCTCTTGCGGGAGGGGGCTAGAGTGAGAGGAAATTTATGCAAGCTACTATAATTTAGGGCAGTCCAATAGCATAAGAAAGGAGGGGTATCGAATTGGGTTTGATCTGGCTTGTACCGGCGGCCGGTGTCTTCGCAGTAGTATTCGCCATTTTGCTGACAAGGGATATACTGCGCCGCGATGCCGGCACCCCGGAAATGCAGAAAATCGGAGACATGATACTGGAGGGGGCTCTGGCCTTCCTTAGGCGACAGTATACCACCATTGGTATCATCGCGGTATTCACTGCGGTCATCGTGGCAGCCCTGGTGGGACTGCTGCGCGGTGAGGAAGGCCTAGCGGGGATAACCCCGATGGGCATAGCCTGGCGTACAGGCGTGGCTTTCCTCGTCGGTGCTTTCTGCTCCGCCATCTCGGGCTACATAGGCATGTATATCTCGGTGAAATCCAACGTGCGCTGCGCTGCTGCAGCCCGACGCAGTCTCAGCGAGGCTATCACCGTGGCGCTGAGAGGAGGCGCTGTCTCGGGATTCCTCATCGTGGCTTTGAGCCTGATTGGGGTGGCGGTCATGTACTATGCCTATGGGAGTGAACCCAGGCTTGCGCCCCACATCATAGTTGGCTTCGGCTTCGGCGCCAGCTTTGTAGCACTCTTCGCTCAGCTAGGCGGAGGCATATACACCAAGGCAGCCGACATGGGAGCCGATCTGGTGGGCAAAGTGGAGGCCGGCATCCCCGAGGACGACCCCAGGAATGCCGCCGTCATTGCCGACCTGGTAGGTGACAACGTGGGCGACTGTGCTGGTCGTGGCGCAGACCTCTTCGAGTCCACCGCTGCCGAGAACATAGGCGCCATGATCTTGGGGATAGCGCTCTACGTTGCTACTGGAGAGGCGGTGTGGGTGCTGTTCCCATTAGTTGCTCGCTCCTTCGGCATAATCGCCAGCATGATAGGAGTGCTGATGGTCAGAGCCAAGGAGGACGAGAACCCGATGAATGCCCTCAACCGCGGCTACTTCATATCCATCGGGCTCTCCCTGGTAGGCATGGTAGTTACGGTCCTGGTTATGCTGGGAACAGACTACGCGTGGCTTATCGGTGCCGGGGCGGTGGGCATCGCAGCCAGCATGGTGGTGGTGTTTATCACCCAGTACTACACCGAGCCTGGACACAGGCCGGTGAACGATATCGTTGAGGCCTCTCGAACCGGCCCTGCCACAAACATCGTTTCAGGCACTGCTGTGGGCTTTGAGACCACCCTCGCTACCGCTTTCGCCATCGGCGGCGCCCTTCTCCTCTCCTACTGGATCGGGACACAGATAGGCCTGCCTGGCAGCGGAGTGTACGGCACCGCAGTAGCAACCATGGGGATGCTTATGACATGTCCCTTTATCCTGACGATGGATACCTTCGGCCCCATCACCGATAACGCTAATGGCATCATTGAGATGGCAGGGATAGGTGGAGAAGCGCGCAGCGTAACCGACCGTCTTGACGCCGTGGGCAACACCACCAAGGCCCTGACCAAGGGCTTCGCCATGGTCTCGGCAGGACTAGCCGCCTTCCTCCTCTTCCAGGCATATCTGGCAAGGGTATCCCTCTTGCAAAATGGGGACGAGGGACTGTTCAAAGTTGTAGATCTCGCCAAGCCAGAGGTCTTTGTTGGCGCTCTGGTTGCTGTGATGCTGGTATTCTTGTTCAGCTCGATGGCCATCAGAGCGGTGGGGAAAACAGCCAGCAAGGTCATTGAAGAGGTTAGACTCCAGTTCCGCAGCGACCCTGGCATTATGGCGGGCACTTCGAGGCCGGACTACGCCGGATGTGTCGATATAACCGCCAAGGCCGGACTGAAGCAAATGATTGCCCCCGGCCTGTTGGTAGTGCTCACGCCGGTGATACTGGGCGTAGTATTCAATCAAATACCAAACTACGAGGCCGCCATGGCGGTAGCTAGCCTGCTCATGGTGGGAACCATAGCCGGCATCATGATGGCCAGCTTCATGAATAACGGCGGTGGTGCCTGGGACAACGCCAAGAAGTTCATCGAAAGCGGAGCGTTGAAGGACGAAAAGGGCGAAGTCATTGGCAAGGGGTCACCCACTCACGCTGCCGCAGTGGTCGGCGATACGGTAGGCGACCCGCTCAAGGATACGGCCGGCCCCTCGCTACACGTTCTGGTAAAGCTCCTGGCCACGATTAGTCTGGTGCTTTGCCCGCTCTGGATCACAGCGATGATATCAGATGTAGGTGTAGAGGCTGACAGCATAACTGCCACCTCGGCTGTTATCACCTGGACGACCGGCGAAGCATCTGACAGCGAAGTCAACTTCGGAACTACCACCGACGAGTTGGAATTCATTGTATCGGACGATGCTCTTGTCACTGACCACGCTGTCACATTGACCAACCTTAGCCCGGGAACGCTCTATTACTACGAGGTTGTCTCAACGACCGAAGACGGGGACATCGCGAAAGGAAACAACGGTCGGGAGTATTTTACCTTTACCACTGGACCACCCTAGGCTTCACGGCATTCAAGGGTGCTCTAGTTGCCGACCGCTGAGTCAAGTCAGAAGTGCCAAGCAGGATCGAAGCTGGAACCCCTTCCTCATCGTAGGAAGGGGTTCCGCTTGCGTTCGGCACCGATGGTGGTTGCAGGGCCATGCCCGGGGTAGACAACGGTATCATCGGGGAGCGCCATGAGCCTGGTGACTATGCTGTGCATCAGGGTCGCATAGTCGCCCCCCTGTATATCAGTCCTGCCGATGCCGAAATTGAACAAGGTATCGCCAGAGAAGACAACCCCATCCCCCAAGAGCGAGATGCCTCCAGGCGTATGACCGGGGGTGTGGACTACACTGAACTTCAGGTCACCAACCTCGATCACATCGCCATCACGGAGCAATCTCTCCGGCTTGGGTGGAGACTTGAAAGACCGACTCATTGCCACTCCCAGCATTCGGCCAAATACAGCAGGCATCATGCCCTCTACATCTGCCTCGTGCACGGCATAACCTGCCCCGGTGGACTCCTTCACCTGGCGCAACGCGCCCACGTGATCGATATGGTTATGGGTAGCCACTATCAGCACTATCGACAGACCAAGGCCGCTGACAGCCTTCAGTATAGCATTAGCATCGGCGCCTGGGTCGATGATCATTCCTTCCTTGGTCGCTTCCGAGCCCACGATAAAACAGTTCGAGCCAAACATCCCCACAACGAGCTCTTTCAAAATCATTTCTTCCCCCGCCAATTATTGTCGCTATTTGCGCTGGCTTGTCAAGCCGTTGGGCCAAGCTCACGACGGAGGCTTTACACTCATAGGCAAAACTGCTAACCTTAAGTAGCGTCCCGATTCCTATCGGGACGAAGCATTCGTTGCCACAGGAGTGGCAACGCTACCCACTTTGACTAGCTTGATTAGGAGAACCATAGTGAGGGAGCAAGCTCTGGGCAAAGTAAGCATGGACAAATTGGTCTCTTTATGCAAGCGACGAGGGTACATCTTCCCATCGAGCGAGATCTACGGCGGTCTGGGCGCCTGCTACGACTACGGGCCGCTTGGGGTAGAGCTTAAGAACAATGTCAAGGCTTGCTGGTGGAGGGCAGTGGTTCAGGAGCGCGACGACATGGTCGGCCTGGATGCCTCCATCCTGATGCACCCCCAGACCTGGGTGGCCAGCGGCCATGTGGACGGCTTCGCCGACCCTCTGGTTGACTGTAAGCAGTGCCGCAAGCGCTGGCGCGCTGATGATGTCAAGGACGGGAAATGCCCCGAGTGTGGCGGCGATCTGACCGAACCCCGAATGTTCAACCTGATGTTCAAGACATTTGTCGGCCCCGTGGAGGAAGACGCAGCCACAGTCTACCTGCGCCCGGAGACGGCACAGGGCATCTTCCTTAACTTCGCCAATGTGATGGACACGGCAAGAAAAAAGCTGCCCTTCGGCATCGCCCAGATCGGGAAAGCATTCAGGAATGAGGTTACCACCGGAAACTTCATCTTCAGGACGCGTGAGTTCGAGATGATGGAGATCGAATACTTCGTCAAGCCCGGCAGCGAGGAGGAGTGGTTCAAGCGCTGGGGCGAGGAAAGGTTCGACTGGTATATCGACCTGGGCATCAAGAAGGAAAACCTCAGGCTGCGCCAACACACTAAGGACGAGCTTGCCCATTACGCCAGAGACTGCTACGACATAGAATACCTGTTCCCCATGGGCTGGTCCGAACTGGAGGGTATCGCCAATCGCACCGACTTCGACCTGAGACAGCACGCCAGCTCCAGCGGCAAAGACCTGAGCTACTACGACGAGGAGAGCAAGGAGCGCATCATCCCCTATGTCATCGAGCCCTCAGCAGGAGTCGACCGCTCCGTACTGGCCTTCCTGGCAGATGCCTATGACGAAGAGCAGGACAAGGAGGGGATCAGGGTCGTCCTCAGGCTTCACCCAGCGCTGGCACCGATAAAGGTTGCTGTTCTTCCTCTGAGCAGGAACGAGGCGCTGCTGCCACTATCTGAGGAAATCTATGCCGACCTGCGCTGCTGCTGGATGGCGCAGTACGACGATGCCCAGAGCATCGGCAGGCGCTACCGCAGGCAGGACGAGATAGGCACCCCCTTCTGCGTCACCATCGACTTTCAGTCCCTCGAAGACAGGCAGGTGACAATACGTGAGCGCGACAGCATGAAGCAGCTACGAGTGCCCATTGACGTGCTCAAAACCACGCTGGAGGCTAAGCTTTCCGGCGAGTCCATTGACACACTGCCCCCGGGCGGCAGCTACTGGCTTGGTTTTTCAGATTAGAGAAACGTGAGGGAGAAAATGGATGTGAAGGATTTTGCCCTGCAGAGCCTCGACGAGTCGCAGACGGCCCTCATGCAGGCAGTAGACGGCCTGAGTCAGGAGGAGCTGATGCGGCTGCCGCAGCCCGGAGCCAACCACATCGCCTTCATCCTGTGGCATATGGTGCGTGCCGAGGACTGGTTCTTTCACTATTTGTTCCAGCGTGTGCCTCAGGTATGGGAATCGGAGAGGTGGCATGAAAAGCTGAACCTGCCAGACGATCCCAGGGTTACTGGCTTCGGCTATACCGCGGAACAGGTGGCCAGCTTCCCATCAGTCCCACTCCGCGACCTCATTGCCTATGGTGAGGCGGTGCGAGCCAGCACCGTGGACTACCTGCGCAGCGTGGACCCCGCCAGATTCGATGAGATAGTCAAGTCCCGTCTCTTCGGCGAGGTCAGCATCGGCAACCTGATAGGTCACTTGCTTCTCGAGATAGCTCAGCACGTAGGACAAATAGCCTACATACGAGGGCTGGTAACAGAGCAAAGCAGGTAGTCCTGGGCACCAGCGTCCCTGCGCCCCGGAGGGACAAGTGCTGGGATTCGAGTAGTTCGAATCCCGCGTGGGGAGCAACTACTAGAGAGCGTTCCCTGAAATGAAGGCGATGATTTTGAAGAAACACCAGCCGATTGAGGAAGAGCCTCTGGCTATGGTCGAGATCGCTGACCCGGTACCGGGGCCCAAAGAGGTCCGCGTCAAAATCTCGACCTGTGGCGTATGCCACACCGATCTCCATGTTGTCGAGGGCGAACTCCCCTCGAAGAAGCTGCCGATTATCCCCGGGCATGAGATTGTAGGGGTAGTGGATGCGATCGGTGAAAAGGTCACCCGGTTTCAGGAGGGGGACCGGGTGGGAGTGGCTTGGCTCAACTCCACCTGCGGGGAATGTGACTTCTGTGTCAGGGGTAACGAGAACCTCTGCGAAAAATCACGCTTCACAGGGTACGATGTGGATGGAGGCTATGCCCAGTACACCGTTGTCCCCGCGGATTTCGCCTATCCCATTCCAGACGGATTCTCCGATCTGGAGGCAGCCCCCCTACTCTGTGCCGGCATCATAGGATT
>SOKG01000208.1 GCA_004376205.1 Dehalococcoidia bacterium
TGATAGCGCAGCATCTCGATGCGCTGGATGTGCTTCAGACCCGATAAAAACTGGCCCAGAGCGTGGTAGTTCGACTCCTCATCGTTCTGGCCCGCAATGAGCGGGATTCGAACCCAGGTCGTCTGCCCGGCGGTGTCCAGCCGACGCAAGTTATCTAGGATCCGCTCGTTGGACACTCCAGTCAGGGCGGTGTGTCGCTCCCGGTTCATTTGCTTCAGATCGTAGAGGACGAGGTCAACATAGACTAGAAGCCCCTCCAGTTGTCTCCAGGGGGCGAAGCCCGAAGTATCCAGCGCGGTATGCACCCCCTCAGCCTTGGCAGCTTGCAGCAGCGCTCGGGTGAAGCTGTACTGGGCTAATGGCTCCCCCCCGGAGAGGGTCATTCCGCCATCTGAGGTCTCGTAGAAGGGGCGATCGCGCAATACCTCCACCATCACCTCGTCCACTGTCACCTGCCGTCCAGCCAGCTGCAGCGCACCCGAATAGCAATCCTCTACGCAGATACCACAATTCTGACAGCGTTCCCAGTCGATGGCGTGTTGACTGTTGACAAACTGGTGCACGTGCTGAGGACAGACCTCAACGCAATTGCCGCAGCCGATACACTTCCGTGGAGTGAAGACTAGGCAAGGCTCTCGGGATATCCCCTCAGGGTTGTGACACCAGAGGCAATGGAGCGGGCATCTCTTCAGGAACACAGTGGTTCGGATACCGGGGCCGTCATAGATGGAAAACCGCTTGATGTCGAATATCATACCCGCCTCATGGCGGATTGCGGCACGCACCATCTCAGCTACTCCCCGGACACGATGCGATCCACTACAAATTGGCGTACTTCTTCCGACAAGTTGGCGAAGTAGGCGCTAAAGCCGGTAACGCGCACAACCAGATCGGGGTATTTCAAAGGGTTCTTGTTAGCTTCCAGAATTTGTTCCTTGTTCACTACGTTTATGTTAACGAGCGTTCCGCCTAAGTTGAAGTACCCTTTGAGTAGCGCCTGGAATTTGACCAGCCCTTCTTCGCTACTACCGACGCCCGGGTCTATGTCTAGTTGAAGCGGAGCGGTGTTACCGTAGCCAGACTGTACGGCTGCAACGGCCACAGCGAGTTGCGTAGGCGTACCCCCGTTCCCTTCATTGAAGCCTGGAGCGGGATTTGCCCCTTGGGAAACTGGAGCACCGGCGTGGCGTCCGTTGGGCGTAGCACCGACTGGCTTACCGAAGTCGATGAATTTCGCCCAGGAGAACAGTCCAGGGATTAGATTGAAGCCAGCCGGCGTGGGTTTCTCCTTCACCAACCGGGTGAAGGTCTGCGAGATGCGGACTGCCCATTCATCGGCCCGTGAGCCGCCACTGCCAAAACGACGGATATTGTTCATCATGAGTCTCATCCGCTCACCCTCGATGCCAGCCCAGTCCGTTTCAAGGTAATGTATCAGCTCCTGCCAGGTTAAATGTCTCTCTTTCTCCACCCGTTGTTCTAGTGCCGTGAAGTTGTCCGCAACGGTGGCCAGCGAGGCACCATCAATAGCCAGGTTGTAATATTCGAGGCCGCCGTGCGTTACATCAAGCCCCTTCTCCACAGGCCCGTAGCAGAATAGATCGAGTACCAAGTCTGGGAACACCTCGTGCGCATGCTCCAGGTGGAAATCAATGCCCTTGGCGGTGACATCTACTGCCCTTCGGAGATGGTCTGCGAAACGATCCCATAGCTTCTTCACACTGGGGGCGGGATCGCCCTTCATTTCTTGGAATGCAACCTCAAAGACCACTGCAAGGTCTATCTTAACGCAGTCATTCAGCGTGTATTCGCGTCCGGGTATGGCAAGCCAGTGGCATCCAGAGTATGTACGCTGTCGGGCCAGTTCAAGAGGATACCCATTCTTGATGAAGCCCTCGTTGACCGACTTGTCGCCCAGAAACTTTGGGGCGCCCATCCTATCCTTGAACAGGATCTCGAGCCCTCTCCGGAACAGCTTCGAGTCTAGATTGTCGCCGACTCGGATTGCTATATTGGCCGGGACTTTCAAGCGATGCATTGCCTCCAGGATGAGGTAGGATACCGGACTGGAGAGATCGTCACCTTGGGCGTTAGGGCCACCAAGTTGTATATACGCCGTTTCGGATAGCAGCAGGCATGCGATATAGAAAATTGCCTCCTCATCCGTAAGGGTACCTGCTGCCATGTCCTGCTCGTAGTATGGCCTCAGCAGTTCGTCCAATTGGCCCCACTCGCCGCTCCCGTTGTACATCTTGGCTGCCGCCTGGAAGAAGACGAGCCATTGACATGCCTCGCGGAAGGTCCGGGGCGGCTCCGTCACCAGACGGGCACAGATGGTGGCCATGGTCTCCAGGTTCTCACGTAGTTGAGGGTTCCCCTCTGTGCTGGCCAGCTTTTGGGCGTCCTCTGCGTGGCGGGATATCCAGTTCTGAATGCCGAGTATCACGTCCTCCAGACCAGCGTAGAAATCGGCGGCATCGTTCACCTTACCATAGCGGCGGACTTTCTCCAGGAGCCCCCCCCAACCTAACTCAAGGCCGATAATCAGGTCCGGGCAGAAGTGTTGAGGGGCCCCGAGGACTTGTACCAGTCTGTACCTCTCCTGTTCCTCATGCAGGTGCGAGTAGTCCAAATCGGGGTTCCAACCGGGCTTGAAGTAGGAGAGGAAGTTGACCATGTAGACCCCTGCCATCGAGTTCATCGGATTGATGTACGTGGGGTGGATATTCAACAGTCCCCTGAAGTTCTCGCCGACCGCTTTAGGCCCGAAGAACCCGCCGCTAGGGTGATTGCTCTTGGGCTTGAAGGTTTTAATGATCACGTCCCTGATGGCCTGTCCCGAGCCGCTTACCGCTTCTACAACCTCTCTTAGCTCCGCTGGCGGAAGTACCAGCCCCTGTTCGTCTGCATCTCTCGGCCCTCTCACCTCCCGCTTCTCTCGGGTCTGTTCCAGCTTGACCGCATGTAGCGCATCCAGGCGCTGCTGATAGGTCAACTCGCCATCTGTAACATCCATTTTCCCTCCTCCCTTCGGGAAATTACTGTTAAAGAAGTTGTCTAAAAGAGAATGCTGAAAAAGTCAAGGTTTCGCCCTTGAGTTACCCCTATTCTAAGGTATCATGCAATCAGCAAAACTTCTAAGGAGTAGTGTGTCCGATGCTGAGAGCAAAACCAAGCCAGCTTTCCTTCTACGGCAGCCATATCTATCACCGAGTGATACCAGAGACACACTTCCTCAAGCTCTTGGATAAAGCAGTTGATTTCTCCTTCGTGAATCAGCTCTGCAGGGATGCTTATACCCCTGATTTTGGCAGGCCTGCCTATGAGCCTGAAACGATGAACGATGTTCAAGATTCTCTTTATTCAGGCAAAAGCCGATTAATACATACCCTCCATGCCACCACCGCCCGGCATTGCTGGCGCCTTCTCCTTTTCCGGGATATCGGTAACCAGCGATTCGGTAATCAAAACCATAACGGCCA
>SOKG01000052.1 GCA_004376205.1 Dehalococcoidia bacterium
GAGTCGACCCTGGCCATGATGACGTCCTGAATCGTACCCGGTATGGTTACATCCCGAATATCTTTAGCTAGACAGTAGGCGCCATCCTTTCTCTTGATTATCCCGAGGTCCCTAAGGGATCTCATGAACTCCTCGATGAAGAAGGGGACGCCTTCCGTCTTCTCCAGGACCAACTCCTCAAGGGCATTCTCTATTTCCTCTGTACCCAGGAGATGAGCTGCCATCGCCAGGCTCTCCCGGTTGGAGAGCCGGTTCAAGGTTACCTGGCTGTGATATGACCTGCCGCCCCAGGTGTGCACAAACTCTGGCCGGTAGGTGAATATCAGCAGAACACGTGCGCCTGAAATGCTCTCCAACCAGTACTTCAGTGCCTCCTCACTGCTCTTGTCCACCCGGTGGAGGTCCTCAATGGCTATGATCAGGGGCCTTATCTCCGAACCCCTGAGCACAATTCGCTTTAATGCCTCGAGAATCCGGTCTTTCCTGGCTTCCGGGCTCATGGGTATGCTGTCTATTCCACTGTCCCTGACCGATAGCAACTCCAGGAGATAGGGGAGGGTCGAGGCCTCGTCTGCCCCTAGTTCCCTCAGGCCCTTCTTGACCTTATCACTGATCTGCTTGTCCTCGTCACTTTCCTTGATATCGAAGTTTGACTTCAAGAGGTCTATGAGCGGGTGATAGGCCACGCCGCTGCTGTACGAGAGGCACCTGCCCTCCAGGAGGGTAACATCCTCGTTGGCTATCGCCTTCCTGAACTCATATAGCAGCCTGGACTTGCCCACCCCGGCCTCGCCCATGATGGAGAAGGCCTGGCCCCTGCCTGCCCTGGCCCTCTCAAAGCCGTCGAGCAACAGCTCAAGCTCCCTCTCCCGGCCCACAAAGGGCGTCAGGCCCCGCTCGGCGCTTACGTCAAACCTGGTCCTCCTGGTGCTGGGAGCGATCACGCGATAGGCCTTGACCGGCGCCTTCTTCCCCTTGACCTGCCTCTCTCCCAGCGCCTCAAAGCGGAAAAAGCCCTCGGTGAGCTTGAAGGTATCCTCGGTAACGTAGGTTGTGCCCGGCTCTGCCAGCTCCTGCATCCTGGAGGCCAGGTTCACCGTATCACCCACTGCGGTGAACTCCACCCGCAGGTCGTTGCCCAGGGTGCCGACCACGACGGGGCCGCAGTGGATGCCGATACGCATCCTTATGGGGCCCATTCCGCTTTCGCTCTTTAGACGGTTGCTGAACCTGGTCATCTCACGCTGGATGGCCAGAGCGGAGCGGATGGCCCTCTGGGGAGCGTCCTCCAGGGCGATGGGGGCGCCAAAGAGGGCCATGATGCCGTCTCCGGTCATCTTGTTGACCGTGCCTCCGTAGTCGATGACCCTGTGGATCAGGATCTCGAACACTTCGTCCATAATGGAGTAGACCTGCTCGTGGTCGAGCTTCTCGGAAAGGGGGGTGAACCCCTGGATGTCGCAGAACATGACGGTGACCTGCTTGCGCTCACCCTCGATCTTGCCCCTCTGGGCCAGTATCTTCTCGGTGAGCCCACCGGGCAGGTAACGCTGGATCTTGTCCAGTTTCTCGTCAAAGGAGAGGTCTGCTGCGGGTCGTTCGGATGGAAGTGTCAGATCGTGACCGCACTCACCACAGAATTTCTTCTCCAGGGGGACGATAGCTCCGCAGTTGGGACATCCCAGTTCTAGCTTAGCCCCGCAATCCTCGCAGAACTTGACCCCTTCACGATTTTCAGACTGGCATTTTGGGCATTTCATTTTGGCTCTGGTTTGGCGAATTGTGCGCTGATATTCGGTGCGCACATCGTAAACGACCGCAAGGCTCCTGTCAATGGTTCGGCTCAATTGTCGCTGACATGCATAGGGTGGGAAGAAACGGGTTGATAACAAGCCCGTCTCAGCTTGTCGCCACCCTCGTTTTATGTTACACTCCACGAGGATAAAAAGGGAGGCTTGGCTTGAAAAAGGGTCGTGTGTTTTCCGGCGCTAGGCCAACGGGCAGGCAGCACATCGGCAATTACCTGGGGGCGATTCAAAACTATGTAGGGCTTCAGCAAACCTACGAGTGCATCTACTGCATCGTCGATGTCCACGCCCTGACCACTCTCGAGGAAACCCACCTACTCAAAGAGAACACCCGTGAGATGATGCTCGACTGGCTGGCAGCGGGACTCGATCCCGAAAAGAGCATCCTTTTCATCCAGTCCCACGTCCCCGAGGTGATGGAGCTCCATACCCTGCTCAGTATGGTAACCCCCCTCAGCTGGCTGCTGCGTGTTGCCACCTTTAAGGAGAAGGTCAAGGCACAGCCTCACAACGTTAACTACGGGCTGGTGGGTTATCCGGTGCTGATGACAGCGGACATCGTGCTCTACAAAGCCGACACCGTTCCCGTGGGCGAGGATCAGTTGCCTCACCTGGAGGTGGCGCGAGAGATCGTGCGCCGCTTTCACTATCTGTTCGGCCCCACCTTCCCCGAGCCTAAGGCCAAGCTCACCACCTTTCCCCTGGTGCTCGGGCTTGACGGGGAAAGAAAGATGAGCAAGAGCTACGATAACGATATCGAGCTCGCAGCCTCACCGGAGGAGACCACTCAAAGGATAATGACCGCCTTCACCGATCCCGCCCGTCAGTACCGCAGCGACCCCGGGCACCCCGAGGTCTGCAATGTCTACAGCCTGCACCATTTCTACAACCGTGAGCAGCTGGTTGAGATTGCCGAGCAATGCCGCGGAGCAGCAATAGGCTGTGTTGATTGCAAGCAGCTCCTCGCCGACGCAGTAAATGAAGCCCTCGTACCTTTCCGCGAAAGACGGGCCGAAATCGCCCAAAGGACAGGGCACGTAGATGAAGTCCTCGCCGACGGGGCTCGACGCGCCCATGCCATAGCCAAGGAGACCATCAAAGAGGTCAAGGAGAAGATGGGGCTGCCATGACTACCTTGCCTCTGTCCAGAAGCGGGAAGGAAGCCCTTGATGTAGCCGCTACGGTGGCGAGGAAGGCGGGGGAAATCCTCAAAGCTCATTTCCGGGAAGACAGGCAGGTACAGTACAAGGGGAGAGCCAACATCGTCACCGACATGGACCTTCGGGTGGAGAATAGCCTCAAATCACTCCTCCAATCGGAGTATCCCGATCACAGCATCTTCTCCGAGGAATCGGAGCCCATCAGCGGGGACTCAGACTATGCCTGGATCCTCGATCCCCTGGATGGGACAAACAACTACTCCTTCGGCATCCCCTTTTTCTCCACCGTCATCACCTTAACAAAGGGCGAGGATGTTTTGCTGGGCATTGTATACGACCCGCTGCGGGACGAGCTGTTCTCGGCCCGGAAAGGCAAGGGGGCATTCCTCAACAACCATCCTATCTCTGTCAGCAGGAAAACGACGGTACAGGAGTCGCTCATCGGACTCGATCTGGGTTATGTGGATGAGAAAGGGAAAAAG
>SOKG01000176.1 GCA_004376205.1 Dehalococcoidia bacterium
GCCGTGCCTTATGTTGACCCCCTCGATATAAGTGTGCAGGTCGGAGCCACATATTCCGCAGTATCGCACCTTTATCAAGACCTCACCTTCATCCAAAACGGGCTCGGGCGCATCTCTCACCACAAATTTTCGCTTGCCCTCCAATATCGCTTCTCTCACTTTATCCCCTCCTCGGGTAGTCTAAGAGGCTTCAGAGCTGGTTGTTCGGCCTCCTCTATCGGCGGAACCTGGCAATATCCCTATCTAGTTCCTCAAGGCCCAATCTGGCGAGCGTTTCTTTAGTGGGGATACCATTACGGTCCCATCCCCTGACATCGTAGTATTGGTCTAGGATAGCGTCGGGCTTTCTAACCACCTCGCCATCTCGGACTCCTCCTCGCAGGGGCTCGGTCAGGAATCTCTTGGGAAGTGTGTCGTCCTTCCTGCTGAAGCCCTCGCGGATGTTGAAACATCGCTCCAGATTGTATACCTTCTCTCCCACGTACCACAGATAATCTTCACTGCCGAACTTGGGCACACCCAACGCTGCTTCCAGCATCTTCGCAATAAGCTCCAAACCGAAGAACTGCAAATGGTGAGAAGGGAAATAGCAGGCGACAGCCAATTCGAGACCAGCCGTTTGATCATGATTCCATTTCAAAACGTCCCCCTGCCCCTCGTCAGCGACAGGGTCCAGGAGGCGTGGTTTCGGGTCGTAGATCTCCTGCTGAGGCCAACCGTAGTTGTGGTTTGCCCCCATGTTACTCAAGGCCCAGTTCATGCCCATACCTTTCCGGGCTCGTGGATCATAACCCGGCATCTCCAGGCCCTTGACATGCATGGCGTACTGCTCAGCCCCCTTGCCGATGCGGCTGGCTGCTCTCTTTACCCCTTCAGCAAGAATGTCGCCTATCCCCTCACGACGGGCAATCTTCTCAATGAGTTCGAGCATGGGCTCGTGGTCTCCATAGTTGAGAACCAGGCCATCTGTGTCCTTGGTGGTCAGGATGCCCTTTTCGAATAGCTCATAGGCAAAGCCGATGGTATTGCCGGTGCTTATGGTATCCAGTCCTAACTCATCGCACCGGTGACTTGCAACTATTGTCGCGTCACGGTTAGTGCATCCGGTGGGTCCACTAAAAGCCCAGGCAGTTTCCAGTTGTGGTCCCTCGCTGGCGATCCCTGCGTAGGGACCGCTGGGTATTCTTCTAACCTTTCCGCACTTGAGCATACAACTATAGCAACCGACGTGCTTCTCCGTGACTTCAGCGTATGGCCACATTCCGATATTCTCACGCCAGCCTTCCAACTCCGCAAAACGGTGGTTCTTCATCGGGATAGATCCGAAAAGCGGGTAGAACCAGTCCAGGCCCTGCACGGTACCATGTTCTCGGAATACGTCGAACACCACCCCGTCCATGGTTTCTTTGTAGCCTTTGGCCTGCTGCCTGACCAGCCTCTTGAACTCCGCCGGATTCGCCAGGGTTTCACTTCGATTGGCCTCTATCACAATAGCCTTAAGGTTCTTGGAAGCCATTACGGTTCCCATACCACCGCGGCCAGCAGCGCGGCGACCGCTGATGATTGGAGAAAAGCGGACCAGTTTCTCTGCTGCAGGCCCGACGCAGACCATGCGCGCCTTTGGCCCGTGTTCCTTCCTCAGATATGTCTGGGTTTGGCTGGTGGTCTCGCCCCAGATGGCGGCAGCGTCGCGGATTTCGTATTTGCCGTCCGTGATATATAGGTAGACAGGCTGTGCCGCCCTACCCTCAAGGATTATCAGGGCGAAGCCTGCCCACTTGAGCCAGGCTCCAAAATCGCCTCCCCCGAGGCTACGACTGAAGGTACCAGTAAGTGGGCTCTTGGTGACGGCGATCCATTTGGAGAACGACTGCGCGCTCGTTCCCGCCAGCGGCCCTGACGCGAGCAACAGCTTGTTCTCCGGGCTTAGGGGATCGATACCTGGTGGAACCTCATCATAGAGGTATTTGGCGCAGAGGCCGCGTCCCCCCACATAGGCTTCAGCCACCTCCTCGGGGATATCCTCTTCAATTATTACGCTGCTGGAGAGATTGACCCGTAGAAGCCTGCGCATCCTTTCCTCCTTTCTCCTACTCGGCACGGGCTCGATGCCAGAATTATGTGCCATTCTTAGCTCTCCGTCAATGCCGCTGTATTGTCGGCTGACAACCTTTCTCCTGCAGACCCTATGTGGTATGATACACGCCGCAGGCAAGCAGCGTGAAGCAAAGCAAGGCCTGACAATACAAACTTCTGGAGGTCGAAATGGCACGAGTAAAGGGGAGCACTCTTGTTGGCAGAACTCTGAAGAACGAGGGGGTAAGAGCCGTCTTCACCCTCTGTGGCGGACTACTAGCTGCGATATATGATACATGCGTGGATGAGGGGATAGAGCTCGTGGATATGAGGCACGAACAGGCTGTGGCAAACGCCGCAACGGGCTATGCGTTGGCTGCGGGTGAGCCTGGCGTGGCCGCGGAGGCCGCTGGACGGATACTTGCGACGCCGATATAATAGGTCGTACTTAGCCTCCGCAGAATCCCGGAAGTTGTACTGAACACAAACCAATGAAACAGCGCAAGGAGAAGGAAGATGGAAAGATGGCTTTTTACCGTGGAGAGCAACTGCTCCGACCCCTCGAAAGAGAAGGAGTTCAACGAGTGGTACGACAACATACACCTGCCAGACATCCTGGAGACTCCGGGGTTTGTGCGTGCTTCCCGCTATGAGAACACCAACCCTGCTGAGGGGCAGGGGAAGTTCGTCTCCATGTACGAGATCGAAACGGATGACCTCGCTGAGACTATGGCGGCATTCACCGAGAAGGTTAACAGTAAAGCGGCGCAGGGGCGCATGTCCGACATCGTGATGGCCGTTGGCGGAGGGCTGTATCGACAGATAACCCCACCCATGGAACGTAGGTAGCGGCCCCATCTATTCATGCCGCTCTCTCAAGAATCGAGGGGCTCTCTCTATTGACATTTCTAGTATGCTGCGGTATAAGATAGTCACCCCCGGATCCAATATCCTACTCTTAAGGGTTTGGGTGCGGTTGACGAAGAAAGGGCACTTGTCCTGTCCCCGCAGCATTAGCTCTGATTCTATCTGAGCTGGCCATCCCTAGAATGCACCGACGACTGGCATAGTATTCTTACAGAATAGGAAGGAGGGGGCTACATTATGAGAGGAGAAAAAGCGGTCAACCGATATAGCGAAGTCAGGAAAGGCAGCCGGTTCATTGATGAACTGTGCCAGCGGTTTCCGGACATTCCCCGCAGCATCGTTATCAAGTCGGATGTCCTTCGTAACGGCACTCGTTTTACGCCGCTGATACATGAGCTCGGTCAGCAGAGTTTCCCGCATTTCCTGATCTGGAATCCGGGCCATGTGTGGAACCCAGACCTCAAGGATGTAGAGGAGGGACAGATTATCACTGTACCGTGGAAGTTCGACCTGTCCGATGGCACCCCTGTTGTCATCCGTTTTGATAGAGATAGCCCTTATGAGATCACACGGCAGGAAGACGGACGTCTGTCACTCCAAAGAGATGGTGAGTCGGTTGAAGAGGTGAGTGTCGAACCCGCAACGGAATGGCTTTACAAGACCACGTCTAGCGGCACACTCATGACCTCGGTATTCATGTCATGGTCTCGACTGGGGCTACTCGCCTGTGCACTACGTTACTGCGAGTACACCAAGACCGGCGATCAGTGTGTCTACTGCTGTCTTGATGCCAGCATCGAGGAGTTCAAGGATCGCGGGTTCCAGTATACAATGTCCATTCAACCCGAGGACGCAGCTGAGACCTACAGGGCGGCTCAGGAGGAGGTTGGCTTTATCGAGAGTGTTGCCATGACGGGCGGGAGCCTGCGCAACACGAACAAGGAGATGGAGCATTACGTCGCCATCTTTGGCGCCCTCGACAAGGTACGTAAAGAGATGGGTAAGCCTACCTGGTTTGCGGGGTGTATGACTGCTAGGCCAGACTTATCCATACTACGAGAGCTGCGGGAAGCAGGCCTGGATAGCATTGCCCCCAACATGGACTGTTGGGAAGAGTCCCTGTGGCCAGAGATCGTACCCGGGAAGCACAAATATGTTGGCAGGGATTACTGGATCGAGTCCCTCACAAAAAGCCTGGAGATCTTTGGCAAGGGCAATGTAGCAAGTGTCTTTGTTGTAGGACCCGAGATGTCAGCCTCCACCGGGTTCAAGAGGGAGGAGGATGGGATAGCCTCATGGACGAGATGCTTTGAGTGGCTTCTGGAGAGAGACATCATACCCGCGACGAGCCAGTGGCAGGTAGAGGTTGGCTCTCCCTGGAGCGACCGGGTTCCTCCCTCCACGGATTATTTTCTTTCCGTGGCACGCGCACGACACCGGATTATGGAGGACTCGGGGATGCATAGAGATATGCACCACAACTATTATAAGAACGCTGCGTGGAGCACGGATGTAGACTTTCGCCGCTTGGTAGGCGGTTGCCGCTGTGACAACTGCCGGTAAAGGGGGTAGGAACAGGCCGGAAATTCCAGATAGCTGCTATCGATCGCAAATGCCAGGAAAGCAAGGGAGGCACGCTTTATGAACATCATGCACAGGGTATTTGGTCGAGTCTGTGAGAATTGCGCCATCTGCAACTATGCGCGAGACAATCCTGACGGGATGCTCTACAAGCTGATGGATTCCCCCCTTCACGGTAGTTGGTGCCTCGCATGGCAGGGGTACCGAAAGCTAGAAGAGGAAGGAAAGGCAGGGCGCCAGCCGTCGCAAGCCTAGCGAAAAGGCAGTCGGAGTCAATGCCAGGCCCCAACCTCAACAAACAGACACACTGAAGCCTCGACTTTCCCCTCACCAACGCCCGGATGGGCCGATGTCGAGAATGACGGGTTCGTCTGTGTAGGTCATCAAGCGAAATCTCCTAGAACTTGAGAGGAGGTATCAATATGTCCGCCATTGTGTCCGCAGAACGCCATTCCACCGAAAATGCTCAAGCAATTATGGATAGACTGAGTGGATACTCCTTTGATGACCTTCATCCTTTGTTCCAGGAAGGCAAGACACCCTCTTTTGAAGAGATTGAAGGCGACACCGCAGGAAGCATCTTTGCATGGAATCCCAAGACTTCGTGGCGGATGAAGCTACTTGCCAGGATTCTCTTCGATAACCCTTTTGCCCGCTGGACTGGAAAGAGGTTCGTCACTCGCTTCGATGAAGACGAGAGAGGGAAGGGAATCAATCTGTATCAGAATCGAATTCTACGCCATCGATTCCCCTTTGATACCTGCATCAAGAAGTCAATGTTTGACCAAAACCCGTGTCTTGCCTTGGTCTATGCACCGTTTCCATCGCCTACGTTTGGCACAATTGATGAACTCCGAAGGATTGAAGATGGCGTCTTTCTTGGTCGGGGGTATCATAAATTTCCTTGGGAAAGAGAGCACTCGCTTCTCGGCTATTTTGTGCTCTGTGCTTTGAGGGGTTGATACCAGGCACGGTCATCTCAGGACTTAACCAGAAAGCTCTTTTTGAAAATAATGAAAAGGAATAAATCAACGGGATTTCTGTTTGCAGCGTTGGGTCTTGCTATTGCATGTATTCTTCAGGCGATAGCTCTGGCAAGGTACGTGGGCAGGTTACCTGACGACTGGGTGGGGATTGGACTGTACAGCGCTGCTCTAGTCGGATTCGTTGTTGCTGCAATTGGTTTCTTCATTCGATGGCAAAGTGAAAGAGACATGGAAAAGCAGCAGCAACTCGAAGAACAGGGCAAGTAGCTCTGCTCCCCTTCACTAGCCTCGCTCTCAATTCCAATTCTGTAATTGCATTCTGCACGGGCAGAGGCTTATTCTGTAATGTGACTTGCCTCAACACTAAGCTTTAGTCCCTAAGCCTCTCTCTCAACCGGATGCCTCAAAATCGTCCTTAACGCCTCCGGCTTGGCTCGTCGAGGATCGCCCAAATAGATCTCATGATGTTTACCACGAAGGCTATAGCCATTCTCTTGAGCAAAGGTTTTCATTTTCTCAATGGTCCGTGGCTCTTCGGCATACGGTCCGATGTGCATGATTTGCATGCAAAGCCCTTCGTGGAAACTCTCAAATCGGGTCTTAGATAGGGCTGGGTTTTCCTTCTTATCTCTGAGTTTTTGCAGGGCTTCTTGGCACATCTCCTCAGTGATGTGCTCTGGCTGCATCATCATCATTGTCCATTTCCATTCATCTTTCTTATTGAAATCGAACTCACCCGAATCCGTCCACCACAGCCCTTCCAGTGCCATCACTGGGTAATCAATAGGATTCGTTTTTCGCAATTTCGACATGAACTTCAACGTGTATGACGCGCCATACAAAGCACCTATTGCGTCCTGAAACTCCTGGGACGTTGCCGGTGTCTCACCAGGTTGGATCTTGCCGTCAATCATGACGAAATCGAACTTCGGCACATCCACAATCTCCACCTTCTCTGCGGACGGTGCATAGAGATATTTCAATTCCTTTCTTAGATCGATCTTTTTCATCCGACTACCTCCCGTTGGCTTTGCTTCGACTCCATCTCAACCAGTGTTACCAGGGTATTGCGCCACGGGTTTCTTGTGGTAGTATATCTATCGCAATGGAATATGACAATATGGATTTTCGAGGCATGAAAAATCTGCATCCGGCGAGGAGAGCTTTAGAAGGAGGCAGGCAATGGTAGGAATAACCTCATACGGTGCTTACATACCGCTACACAGGCTATCGCGCGCAGAACTTCACAGGGCCTGGGGCGGCATAGGCATGCTGGGGATGTCGGTACCGGGGGAGAAGGCGGTGGCCGGTTATGATGAAGACAGCATAACCATGGCGGTGGAGGCGGTTTTCGACTGTATGCGCGACACCGATCCCAAGAAGGTGGGCGGCTTGTTCTTCGCCTCGACAACCCACCCCTATAACGAGAAGCAAAGCTCGGCCTATATTTCCGCGGTGGTAGACATGGAGAGAGAAATCAGGACGGCTGATTTCAGTGGCTCTCTGAGGGCGGGGACTATCGCCATGAACTCAGCCATAGATGCTATTAAGGCCGGGGCTTTGAATAACGTGGTGGTGGCCGCTGCCGATACCCGCCTGGGGGCTCCTTCGGGGCTTATGGAGCAGAGCTGCGGCGACGGCAGCGCTGCCTTTATCCTGGGGGACAAGGACGTTATCGCCAGCATCGAGGCCAGCTACACCATCAGCGATGAATTCGCAGGGGTGTGGCGAGCGGATGTCGATACCTTCGTTCGCTCCTGGGAGGACCGCATGGTCCTCGACACCGGCTACTCTGCCCTTCTCTATGAAGCTATTTCAGGCGTGATGAACAAGTGTAATCTCAAGCCCGGCGATTTCGCCAAGGCGGTCTACTACTCTCCCCTCGATGTCCGAGCACACAACAAGTTGGCAAGGAACCTAGGTTTCGATCCCGCACAGGTCCAAGACTCCATGTTCATGACAGTAGGCAATACCGGCACCGCCCTCGCCATGATGATGCTGGTGGCAGCCCTTGAGGAGGCAAAAGCTGGGGACAAGATCCTCTTTGCCAACTATGGAAACGGTGCCGATGCCTTCGTTCTGGAGGTGACCGATGCTATAGAGAGGGTCAGAGACCGGCGCGGAATCAAAGGGCACTTAGACTCGAAGAGGATGGTCAACAACTACGAAACCTACCTGCGATGGCGCAACCTGATACCCTTGGAGGCAGCACAGCGTCCCGAATTGGCGCCTGCCTCCATATCAGCGATACGCAGGTCTCGCAAGGAAATCCTCGCCCTCTACGGGGTGAAGTGCAAGAAGTGCGGCACACCGCAGTACCGGGCACCGGCCAGTGCCGGCGGCAGAACGCCCAGCAGGATCTGCGTCATATGCCAGGCCAAGGATGAATTTGAAGATTACAAGTTTGCCGACAGGAAGGCGAGAATCTTCAGCTTCACCCATGATAACCTGGCAACCACCCCCGACCCGCCAGTCACTAACACTATGCTCGACTTCGAGGGAGGGGGCAGGGGGATGTTCGATCTCACCGACCGCGACCCGGATAAGGTTGAAATGGGGATGCTGGCGGAGATGACCTTCAGGAAGCTCTTCTTTGACCGAGGTATCCATAATTACTACTGGAAAGCTCGACCGATAAGGGTCTAGAGAGAGGAGGAAGAAAATGGCAGAAAGCATAAAGGATAAAGTAGCTATAGTTGGCGCGGGCTGCACCCAGTTCGGTGAGCTGTGGGACAAGAGCGTCTCGGACCTGATGGTTGATGCCACCTATGAGGCTCTTGAAGATGCCGGAATCGAGTCTAAGGATATCGATGCCGCGTGGATAGGACACTGGTCCGAGACCTCAGGGTGCACGGGGATGTCCCTGTCAGGTAGCCTGGGGCTTCAATATAAGGCTGTAAGCAGGCTGGAGAATGCCTGTGCCACCGGCTCCGACTGCCTCAGAAACGCCGCCTACGCGGTAGCATGCGGCGCTTGTGACATAGCATTGGCTGTGGGAGCTGAGAAGTTGAAGGATATGGGCATCGCTGGCCTTCCCAACCAGTATCCTCTGGGGACTCCGATGGTGCTAACCAATCTGTCAGCTCCAGGCCTTTTTGCTATGCTGGCGACCACCTATTTTCACCGCTACGGCCTCAGCCCCCAGGAGGGGAAGAGGATGCTGGCTCACATACCGGTGAAGAGCCACCACAATGGCGCCATGAATCCCAAGGCCCATTTCAAGAGGGAGCTGACTGTGGAGCAAGTACTGAATTCGCCCATAATCGCCTGGCCCCTGGGGATACTCGACTGCTGTGGAGTAAGCGATGGTGCGGCAGCAGCCATCGTGGTACGAGCCAGTGAGGCCAAGAAATACAGGCCCGACCCGGTCTACATCAAGGCATTGCAGATCTGCGCCAACCCCGCTGACGGCGCCAGGAGGACCGATTACGACTTTACACATATTGAAGCAACCTATCGCGCCGGGCTGGCAGCTTATGCTGAGGCGGGCGTGAAGGACCCTCGAAAGGAGATCAGCATGGCTGAGGTCCATGATTGCTTCTCCATCACCGAGGCGCTCATCATGGAAGACCTCCAGTTCAGCTCCAGGGGAAAGGTGAAGGAGGACCTCGAGGCTGGTCTCTTCAATCTCGATGGGCCGTTGCCGGTGCAACCCAGCGGCGGCTTGAAGTGCTTTGGCCATCCGGTGGCTGCCAGCGGACTCAGGATGCTGTACGAGATGTACAAGCAACTCCAGGGAAAGGCTGGCTCCCGCCAGATCAAGGACCCAAAACTGGGGCTGACCCAAAACATGGGTGGGCACCCGGCGGATAACGTCGTGTCTTGCGTAATCGTAGGGCTGTGACATGATAGTCTCACAGGAGCGGTGATGGATTTCCAATTTACCCCGGAACAAGAGGCGTTAAGAAAGGAATTCGACGACTTTTTCAGGGAAGAGATGAAGAACGCCCCACCAGAATGGGGAGCATCGATCGAAGCTATCTACGGTAACGATACATGCTGGGAATTCCACAAGCAAATGGCAAAGAAGCTGGGGGCAAAGGGCTGGCTCTCCCGGCCGTGGCCCAAGGAATACGGAGGCCAGGATGCTCCCCTGATAGAACAGTTCATCTTCGGCGAGGTCATGGGATACCACAGGGGAGCAGGCGTTGATCCTCTGGGCGTAGGCGTGCTGGCCCCGAGCCTCCTCGTCAGCGGAAACGACGAGCAAAAGAGGGAGCACCTGCCTCCTATGGCACGGGGAGAGCGATTCTGGTGCCAGTGCTGGAGCGAGCCAAATGCTGGCTCCGATCTGGCATCCCTTACCACCCGTGCAGTAAGAGATGGTGACGACTACATCATCAATGGGCAGAAGATATGGACCACAGGGGCTCACCGTGCCGACTGGTGCAACATGCTGGCCAGGACAAATCCCGAGGAGAAGAGAAGCCGGGGGCTTTCCTTCTTCCTGGTCGATATGAAGACCCCGGGCATTACTGTCAGGCCTGTCCCCATCATGGAAGGCTCGCGCATGTTCAACGAGGTCTTCTTCGACGATGTCCGGGTCCCAGCACGCAATAGGGTAGGCGAGGAGAACCAGGGTTGGCTGGCTTCCCAAATGACGTCGAACTTCGAGCGCTCCATGATCATGGTGTTTTCCGTATGCAAGCGAGAGCTTGAGGAACTGGTGGAGTTCTGCAAAGAGACGAAGTGGGGTGGTGAGCCCTTAGCTAGGAACCCTCTCATTCGGGATAGATTAGCCCAGCTGGCGATTGAGATCGATACAGGTCGCGCCTTTGCTTACTCGGTAGTGTGGAACCAGATTAAGGGCGGCCTGATAACGGCCGGCCCTTTGGCGGCAGCGGCAAAGGTTCTCGCCACAGAGCTGCTGCAGCGGCTCACCTATACTGGTTGCGAGATCATGGGACTCTACGGACAGGTAAAGGAGTCCAGGTGGGCGCCACTGCAGGGTAAATTCGAGAAGAACTACCAGCTATGTATAGGGCTAAACATGGGTGGGGGCACTTCAGAGATTATGAGGAACCTTATCTCTTCATTGGGGCTGGGCCTGCCAAGAAGCTGGTAGCCAAGATGGTACTCTCCTCAAGAGAGTAGATCTACGGGGAGGTGTCTGAAATGACCGAGGGTTCAGCGATTATGGACGAGCTTAGAGGGCTAATCGGCATCATGACTGAGCCTGTCATCAATGAGGTGGAAAGGGGAGCCATAAGGAGGTATGCCGAAGCCGTTGGTGACCCCAATCCCCTGTACTGCGATATGGAGTATGCAAAGAACAGCAGGCACGGGGAGCTGATATGCCCTCCGGGTTTCTTTGGCTGGCCAACAAGGGTAAGCAGTGGGGTAATGGAGGTGATGGGCGCCTTGTTTGGCGCCCTGTTTAAGGCCGGCTTGGTCCGTATCCTCGATGGCGGCAGGAAATATGAGTTCTTCCTCCCGGTGCGCGCTGGCGACACCTTGGCCTGGTATGCCAGGTTCGCCGACGTTAGGGAGCGGGAGGGCAAAACGGGGAAGATGGTTTTCCTCACCACGGAGATCACCTATATCAACCAGCATGGCGATCTGGTGGCCAAGGTGAGGCAGACCTTTATCGCTCGCTAGTAGGAGGTGGAATTATGGCGGAACAGGAGGGTTCCTTGCTGGGGGGATGCCGGGTTTTGGATTTAGCCGACGAAAAGGGGCTACTCTGCGGCAAGCTCCTCGGCGACCTGGGGGCCGATGTCATCAAGATCGAGCCGCCTGGGGGAGACCCTGCGAGAAGCATTGGCCCGTTTTATGAGGATATCCCACACCCAGAGAAGAGCCTTTTTTGGTTCTGGACCAACCTGCATAAAAGGGGCATAACCTTGGACATCGAAACGCCCGATGGCAGGGAGATCTTCCAGAGGCTGGTCGGGACCGCTGACTTCGTGGTGGAGTCTTTCGAGCCGGGATACATGGAAAGCCTTGGCCTGGGGTACTCGGAGCTTGAGAAGATCAATCCCAGAATCATTATGACTTCTATCACGCCCTTCGGTCAAACCGGCCCTTACGCTCATTACAAGACCACCGACATCGTGGGAGTTTCCATGGGAGGGTTAGTGCGCATCAGTGGTGAGATGGGCGGGCCGCCGAATCGTTTCAGCGCCCCCCAATTCTACTTCCTGGGAGGGCTTCACGGCGCTGCCGGCTCCATGGTCGCCTATTACCACCGGGAGCTCACCGGGGAGGGGCAGCACGTGGATGTCTCCTGTCAGCAGGCAGTGGTCCTCTCCCTGATGGTCGTCGCTGAGATCTGGGACATGTTCAAGTACAGCTACAGGGGGATGGGAGGTAACTATGCGGGAGCCAGACCCGATGGCACTATTCTCTTCAGTCGGGTAATCTACCCCTGTAAGGATGGGCATGTCTTCGCCTTCATCACCGGAGCGGCTCAGGCGGGCATGGTGACGTCTTCCAAACTGCTGGTAGAGTGGGCCAACCGGGAGGGGATGTGCCTGGAACTGAAGGACTACCCCTGGCAGAAAATAGACGCAGCAACAATAAGCCAGGAGGAGCTCACCAAAATCACAGAAGCCGTAGCTGCCTTCATCGAGACCAAGACCAAGGCAGAGCTTTTCTCCGAGGCGCTGGAGAGCGGCATCCTGATCTGCCCGGTCTCAACCATGAAGGATGTAGCGGAGAGCCCTCAGCTCATGGCTCGAGGGTTCTGGGAGGAGGTGGAACACCCTGAATTGGGAACAACCATCGCCTACCCCGGCTATGCCATCAAGATGAGTGAAACCCCTTACCGGGTGCAGCGGCGGCCCCCTCTCATCGGAGAGCACAACGAGCAGGTCTACGAGAAGGAGATGGGATATTCCGGGGAGCAGCTGGTTACCCTCAAGAATCGCGGGGTCATCTGAGCTTTGAGGGAGCGATTGGGGAAAGGAGGACCGAGATGGCAAAACAGGTTTTTGAAGGGGTAAAGGTTGCTGATTTCTCCTGGGTG
>SOKG01000121.1 GCA_004376205.1 Dehalococcoidia bacterium
GGTGACATTGGCGATCTCGTGAAGGTCAGTTACAACAGAGGAAACCCCTCGAGGCACCACTGCCTTGGCATACTCGGCAGGGTGGAGCAGTGAGCTCTCAATGTGTACGTGCCCGTTGATCAGCCCCGGGGCCAGGTATCTGCCCTCAAGGTCTATAACTTGCCTCGCCTGATGATACTCGCCGATTCCAGCTATGTACCCCTGGCAGATGGCGACGTTGCTATCCTCGATCTCAGCGGTAAAGGTATTCACTATCTTGGCATTGGCAAGCAGGAGGTCGGCCGGGGTATCACCTCTGGCTACGGCTATCAATTCTTCGAGGCTCATTCTTGATCCTCCAGGACGCAGAGGTCGGGCAGGTGGCGGAACTTCTCGTCTAAGTCCAGCCCGTAGCCGATAACGAAGACGTCGGGAACCGTGAAGCCCCGGTAGTCGATGGGAACCTCCGTCACTCGCCTTGAGGGCTTGTCGAACATTGTGCACAGCTTGAGTGATGCGGGCTTTCGGCGACCAAGACGGTCGAGCAGGAAACGCGTTGTGAGCCCGCTATCCACGATGTCCTCGATCACCAGGACATGCCTTCCTTTTATCCTTCCTCTTATCGAGGTCTTGACTCCGTGAACCTGCTTGATTTTGTCCGAGGGCTCTTTCCCGGCGCTGTAGCTCGACAACCTGACGAAATCGATCTCGACGGGTATGTCCAGTTTACGTATCAGATCGGACATGAAAACGAAGCTGCCCTTGAGTGCGCCGATGAGGAGGGGGTATTTGTCCTGGTAGTCTCTCCTGAGTTCGTCGGCGAGCTCGGCGACCTTCCTTTCGATTTCTTCCCTGGTGATAAGAACCTTGAGCTTGTTCAAAGGCCTTCCTCTGTTAGATTTTGCCCACTGCTACCAGATAAAGTACACTTTCCTCCCTGCCATCAACTCCCACCACGTGGTTGAAGTCCGTGTCGTAGAAAGCGCCGACAGCGCAAGCTCCTAACCCCATCGAAGTGGCCACAAGGCAGGCATTCTGGGCTATGTGCCCTGCCTCAAGGAGGATGTAGCGTTGGGCTCGCTCTTGGTATCGGCGCTGGGTACGCTGGAAGATGGCAGAGAGCACCAGAACTACGTTTGCCTCTATCAACATTCTTTGTCCCAGTGCGGCCAGAGCCATCTCATGGCGGAAATCGCCCTCGCGGACCAGTTCCAGCTCATGAGAGGCGGCCAAATAGCGGTAAATTCCTCTGGTTAAACCCTCGACGTTATTTGTTACGGGGTAAACCTCTATGGGGTAGGTAGCCCCTGCCGAGGGAGCAGCTCTGAATCCAGTGCGCTTGTCAGTGACGCCACTTGAGTAGTGAAGAATATGCGATAGCTCAGCCAAAGACATCGTCCTCCCTGAGAAGCTTCGCTCAGATCTCCTCTTTGCAATAGCTTTCTCCACACTGAGCCCGTCATAGGCTAGCTCTGGGGTGAGTCGCATCTTCTTCATTACCGACTGATTATAAACATGGTGACATTGCCTGGCAAGCAAGTGTACTCGTTTACATGATTAGTGACGCATCATCTCACCTCTTTGATTGGCTTCGACTGTTCCAGGAATCTGGATGGTGTTACTCGCTAGGCACGGGGCTGGCTCACAAATGGCCCTTTTTTCCTATTCCATTTTTCGTTGATTCGTGATAGCATATCGTGATTCAAGATACTCTACTCGTCAAAAAGCTAACTTTTGGCTCTTGCAAATGTTTTGCAAAGTGGTTAAAATCCGCAAGGTTAAGAACTCGCTAGGGCTCGAGTTGAGGTAGACATGGTATTCTATCAGCTAAGTGAGAAGGCGAAGCTAAGGCGGCATCGTACCAATGAGGCTATAGCTTTGGCGATGCAAAGCCGGTGGGAGGAAGCTGTTGCTGTCAACCAGGGCATAATCGAGGTCTTTCCTGATGATGCAGATGCCTACAATCGATTGGGCAAGGCGTTAGCTCAACTGGGAAGATACGCTGAGGCTAGTGAGGCTTACAGCCGTGCTCTTGAGATTGAGCCCAACAATGTTATTGCCAGGAAAAACGTCGATCGTTTGGCTCATCTCAAAGAGGTAGATACTGGGCCGAAGAACGGGAGGCAGGTCAGCTCTCACCTTTTTATTGAGGAGACGGGTAAGGCGGATGTAACCGATCTTTATCAGCTCGCGCCTCGGGAGGTGCTGGCGAAAATAGCCGCTGGCGATCCAGTTCACCTCGAACCTAAGGGGCAAAGCTTAGCGGTGGAGAGCGTAGATGGTGAGTATATTGGTGAGGTCGAGTCTAAGCTGGGGCTGCGCCTTGTCAAGCTGATAGAAGGCGGCAATAAGTATGCTGGGGCTGTCGCCAGCATATCAGAAGACAGGTGCAAGGTGATGATCAAAGAGGTGTTCCAGGATCCCAGCCAAGCAGGGCGTCCTTCTTTTCCGGCACGAGCTGCTGACGGATTCAGGCCCTATGTCAAAGACAGCATGCTGAAATACGAGCGAGAAGAGGACGAGGAAGGCCTTGAAGAGGAGTACCCGGGCGAATTGGAGAAGGAGGAGCCGGTGCCTGAGGAGGTCACCTCTCTCGAAGAGATGGTTGCTCTTGAACATGAGGAGGACGGAGAAGAGGAGCTTCGATTAGAGGAGAAATAGAGAAGATCGCTGTTTATCAAAAGGAAAAAGCCGAGGCCCTTGCCTCGGCTTTTTCCTTTTGACGAACGGAATGTGGAGTGATACACTGTTGTCGGAGTTTGTTGCAGGGTAGCGAACGTAGCTCCGAACCGTAATACTTCTGGAGGGATCGGGCATGGAGATAGGAACAGTCAAGTTGGTCAAAATTGAAGATGAGATGAAAAGCTCTTATCTCGACTATGCCATGAGCGTTATCGTCTCTCGTGCCCTGCCCGATGTCCGTGATGGCCTGAAGCCGGTGCAGCGTCGAATACTCTACGCTCTGGACGACATGGGTCTGCGTCATGATACTCCCTACAAGAAGAGCGCCCGTATCGTTGGCGAGGTGCTAGGCAAATATCATCCCCACGGAGATACTGCGGTCTATGACGCTATGGTGCGTATGGCTCAGGACTTCTCCATGAGGTATACGCTGGTTGATGGACAAGGTAATTTCGGCAGTGTAGATAATGACCCCCCGGCGGCGATGAGGTACACCGAGGCTCGTCTCTCACGGATAGCTGCTGAAATGTTAGCTGATATCGAAAAGGACACTGTCGATTTCACCCCAAACTTTGACGGTAGCCTTAAGGAGCCTGTGGTTCTTCCCGCCAAGATGCCTGATCTGCTTCTCAACGGCGCCTCCGGGATCGCTGTGGGGATGGCGACCAACATTCCTCCCCACAACCTCGGCGAGCTCTGTGATGGCATCTCTTCCCTTATCGATGATCCAGAAGCCACCATCGATGACCTCCTCAAGCTGATCCCAGGGCCAGATTTCCCCACAGGTGGCGTCTTAGAGGGACTGGAGGGGATAAGGAGCGCCTATACAACTGGCCATGGCAGGGTGGTGGTTAGAGCCAGAGCGCATATCGAGGAGGCGGTCAGAGGGGGAAGATACCAGATCGTGGTTTCCGAGTTGCCCTATCAGATCAACAAAGCTACGCTGGTGGAGAGGATAGCTGAGTTGGTCAGAAACAAAAAGCTCGATGGCATCTCTGAGGTGCGGGATGAGTCCGACAGGGAGGGTATGCGCATTGTAATCGAGTTGAGACGCGAAGGACAGGCGCAGCAGGTGCTCAACAACCTCTATAAGCATACAGCCATGCAGTCATCCTTCTTCATCAATATGCTGGCCCTGGTAGATGGTCAGCCTAAAATGATCACCCTCAAGGCAGCGCTGCTTTACTATATAGAATTCCGTCGCAAGGTAATCACTCGCAGGTCTCGATTCGACCTTGAGAAGGCGACGGAAAGAGCTCATATCCTCGAAGGGTTCAGGATTGCTCTCGATCGCCTCAATGAGGTTATCGCTACAATTCGCCGATCGCAGACTGTTGAAACGGCCCGCAACAATCTGATGAAGGGGTTTGACCTCACCCAGGTTCAGGCGCAAGCCATCCTGGAGATGCAGCTACGCCGGCTGGCTGCCCTGGAGCGCAAGAAGATCGCCGATGAATACACTGAGTTGCTTAAGACTATCGCTTACCTGGAGGACCTTCTGGCTAACCCCAAGAAGATCGACTTCCTGATCAAGGAGGAGGTCGATGAGCTGAAATCCAGGTACGGCGATCCCCGGCGCACCGAGATCAGCGGTGAGGAGATACGGGATTTCAGCGATGAAGACCTTATCCCTCAGCAGCAGATGGTGGTGACCTTGAGCAACAGGGGCTATATAAAAAGGGTGGCTACTGACACCTATCGTCAGCAGCATCGGGGTGGCAGGGGTATCGTGGGAATGGTGACCAGAGAGACGGACGCCGTTCGACGAATGCTTATTGCCAGTACTCACCACAACTTGTTGTTTTTCACCGATCGAGGCCGGGTGTTCCGGCTCAGGTGCTATGACATCCCCAGGGAGAGTTCCCGGACGGCCAAGGGGATACCTATTGTCAACCTGCTCTCCATAGATGTCAAGGAGCGGGTTACCGCGGTTATCATTGCTCCTGACTCAGTAGAGGATAAATTCCTGGTGAGCGCTACACGCAATGGGGAGGTCAAGAAGACAAGCCTCGCCGAGTTCTCTTCGGTGCGCTCAAGTGGGCTTATCGCCATGGACTTGGAGCAGGGCGACGAGCTGGTTAGGGCCAAGGTGGCCGGGGCGGATGATCAGGTCGTTCTGGTCACAGAAAGCGGCCAATCGATCAAGTTCGCTGTTGCCAAATTGCGTACCGCCTCCAGAACCAGCGGTGGGGTGCGGGGCATTCGCCTCGCCCCTGGCGACGGTGTGGTTGGCATGGAAGTCGCTGTTCCCGATGCTCACATCCTTGTTATCAGCTCCAATGGATTTGGCAAGCGCACCCCGTTTAAGGCATACCCGCTTCAGCATCGTGGCGGCAGTGGGGTGCGAACCTTTAAGGTTATCGCCAAGACGGGCAGAGTTGTAGCAGCACGCGTTGTTTATCCCTCAGATGAGCTGATGCTCATATCCGCTAAGGGAATAGTTATTCGCACTTCTGTTGAGAGCATATCCGTTCAAGGCAGAGCTACTCAAGGGGTAGGTGTGATGAAGGTGGAGCAGGGCGATTGGGTAGCCTCCATCGGTTGTCTCAGCAAAGAGTAAGCCTCTTTCTCCGCTACAAGTTCCAGAGAGTGGCCGCAGTCTGTACCCTTTTCAAAGAACGGGCGACTAGCCTCATATCCCCGCTGCTTGTCGCATTCGTCCTATCTATATGACTGACCAAAGGTGAGACGCGCAACTCACGTAAGCCTGGCCTGTGGTACGGCTTCATCCTTCGCCTTCTCGACCCTGGTTCGCGATTTGTTATATAATGCGTGGCAGAGGAAGGGAGTAGTTGACCGATGGAGGGGGAAGACACTTCGCTTAATGCTTTAGGTGGTGGGGAGGACGCAGTCCTGGCCGGTGAGCAGCAGGAGGCGGTGAGGGGACGAGCCTTCCTGTCCCGAAAACTGTATCTCCGAATATTTACTATTCTGGTCGTAATCGCTATTACCGCTACCGTCTTTGTTTTTCGCGACCAGGTTGGGAACCTTGAAGCCTATGGGTATCTGGGCGCTTTCCTGATTTCTCTGATAACGAGTGCCACAATCATCCTACCTGTTCCCGGAATAGTGTTGATAGGCGCCCTGGGCACTGCTTACGATCCGGTCCTGATAGGGCTGGCAGCGGGTGCAGGGTCGGCCCTGGGGGAGATCACCGGCTATATGGCGGGCTTCAGCGGGCAGGTAGTATTCGAGAATAGCAGGTTCTACCCGCGGCTGGAGCGGTGGATGACACGGAGGGGCTTTATCGCTATCACTGTCCTCTCCTTTGTGCCCAATCCATTCTTTGACGTCGCGGGGGCTACCGCCGGGGCACTTAGATTCCCCTTATGGAAGTTCTTGCTCGCGTGCTTCGTGGGCAAAGCAGTCAGGTACAGTCTTGTTGCTTGGCTTGGCTGGTTCGTGGGTGTTTCCTGGTTCTAGCTGGTCTGGGCGAAGCTCTGAAGGGCGAGCCTTATCTTGTCCTCGAGGGTGAGTTCGGGGGAACTGGGCAGGGTGGCGACGGCAGACATCGCTTCTGCTGCTGAATAGCCCAGGCTGATCAACGCCGCTTTCACGTCTTCATGTGGGTAAGGGATTGGTGCGCCTTCTTGCTCGAACTTACCTTTAAGCTCGAGGACAAGGCGGGCTGCTGTCTTCTTACCCACACCTGATATTGAGCTTAGGACCTCCTCGTTGCCAGAGGCAATAGCCAGCGCGAATCGCTCTGGGTTCAATGCCGAGAGCAGTGTCAGAGCGACCTTGGGGCCGACTCCAGAAACACCGATAAGTAGTTCAAACATCCTCATTTCCTCGGTCGTAGCAAAGCCGTAGAGCGTCAGGTTATCCTCCCTTACCTGGAGATATGTGTGGAGATACACCCTGTCGCCGGGCGCTCCCAACACGCTCAGGGTGGAGGTTGGTGCCTGGAGGCGAAAGCTTATCCCGGAGACATCGATGATAACCCAGTCATCGCCCCGAGATTTCATTATGCCTTCGATCCCAGCAATCACCATCAAACTCCGCTTCTGTAGACTATTTGCCGAGTTTACTGGCTATGCGCCAGCAATTGCGAGAGGCGCGCCTTGGTCATATGGCAGATGGCCACCGCCAAAGCATCGGCGGCATCATCGGGTTGCGGGACGGAGTGGAGCCCGAGCTGAATCTTGACCATCTCCTGAATCTGCCTCTTACCCCCATGGCCGTAGCCGGTGATATTCTGCTTCACCTCAAGCGGTGTATATTCGTAAACTGGAAGCCCCTTATTAGCTGCGGCAAGGATAGCTACGCCCCGAGCCTGCCCAACAGAAAGTGCTGTTCGGAGATTTCGGGCGATAAAGAGCTCCACAGCAGCCTCTGATGGCTGGTGGCGTTCTATAAGGTCGATGAGGGCCCAGTAAAGAGTACGTAATCTATCTGGTGTAGCTTGTTTGGCTGAGGTGGACAAACATCCGTAGTCGATTGTGGTGAACCCATCGTTGTTGTCCTCAATGAGACCATATCCCATCATCGCAATGCCGGGGTCAATACCCAAAACACGAGTTGGCATCACAGCCTCGTCATCCCTGAAACTTCTCCACTACCTCGTTGGGGAAATCGGCGTTGGTGAATACATGCTGCACGTCATCCAGTTCCTCTAACCTGTCCAGGAGCTTAAGCGACTGCAGTGCAGACTGTTCATCGAGAGTTATCATGGTCTTGGGGACCTGCAAGAGTTCAGCGGAGGAGACGGCGATCCCTTTCCCCTCCAGCGTTTTCCTTATTGCTTCAAGGTCTTGGATCTGTGTATGGACTTCCACTGTAGCCTCATCCACTTTAACGTCGTCAGCACCAGCATCGATTGCGAGCAAAGCCACTTCCTCAGCATCTACTTTGTCGGCCTCGATGGTGATCACGCCTTTGGGCTCGAATATCCAGCTTACGCAGCCGCTTTCTCCGAGGCTGCTGTTATTGCGGCTGAAGACGTTACGCACCTCGGACAGCGTCCGATTTCGGTTATCAGTGAGTGCCTGCAGCAGGATAGCGCTGCCGCCAGGTCCATAGCCCTCCAGTGTGACCTCAGTCAGGGCAGTGGCATCCGAAGAGCCAGTGCCACGCTTGATAGCGCGCTCGATGTTTTCCAGGGGCATGTTATTGTCATGAGCCCTCTGCACTGCCAGCCTTAGCCGAGAATTAGCCTGCGGGTCACTACCTCCCTGCCGGACGGCAATGCTGATCTCTCTGGCTAGCTTGGTAAAAACCTGCCCTCGCCTGGCATCAGCCAGGCCTTTTTGTCGTTTGATTTGCGACCATTTGGAATGCCCCGACATATCCTCTCTCCTACAGTCCTATCGGCCAAAGGCATCGCCTTATTTCGTCTTTTTCTCGGCTATGGCTTTCCTGATGAAGTCGGCGATCTCACTGGTAGGAGTGCCTGGACCGAAGACACCCTGAACCCCCATTTGTTGCAGGGCTGGATGATCTTCCTCCGGAATGATGCCACCTGCCAGGACTATCGTATTTTCCAGCCCCTTTTCGCGGAGTTGTTCCAGGATGAGCGGGAATAACTCAAGGTGTGCGCCGGATAGGATACTCACGCCAACGATGTCCACATCCTCTTGCAGTGCGCTTTGAGCGATCATCTCTGGTGTTTGGCGAAGCCCGGTGTAGATCACCTCCATGCCAGAATCGCGTAGAGCGCGGGCTACCACTTTGGCGCCCCGGTCATGTCCATCAAGACCAGGCTTAGCCACGAGAACCCTGATTTTCTGTTCATCTGCCATAGTAAACTGCCTTCCCCTACATTTGTTGATCGAGTTCGATTAGCACGCCTAGAGTCGACTTGGGATGAATAAAAGCCATCTTGGCACCCAGTTCCTCCCCTATTTCTCCATATTCCCCGCTCTCTATTACGCGCACTCCACTTTCCTTGAGACGCTTGACTTCTTCTTCCATGTTATCGACCCACAGACCAAGGCGGCATAAGCCCTCTCCCCGCCTCTCCAGCCACCGTGCTAAGTTGCCTCCTGCGGGGTCTTCTGGCCCCACCGTGGGCTGTAACAGCTCGATGGAGCAATTGCCCACAGGAAACATGACAGCCTTCACCCCGGGCATCTCCACCACCCCTTGATCCCAGGGCTTGAGACCGAAAACTTCGGTATACAGTCTCTGTGCCTCCTCAATGTCATTGACTACGATGCCCACAAAGCTGACCTTTGTGATCACCTTTACCCCCTAAAGCTTCTGCGCCAGCTCAATGAGCACTCCGTTGGTGGAACGAGGGTGGAGGAAGCCGATCTTCCCTGCCAGTCCTTTTCTACCCTGCTTGTCAATAAGGTCTACACCTTTAGCTGCCAGCGACTCTAGCTCCTGGTCAACATCGTCGACCTCGAAGCATATGTGATGGACGCCCTCGCCCTTCTTCTCCAGGAACTTGGCTACCCCGCTGTCGGGGCTGATGGGCTCTATCAACTCGATCTCAACGTCGCCTACAACGATCATGGCTGCCTTTATTCCCTGGTCGGCAACGGTCTCTACGTGAGAAGCCTTGATCCCGAGCAGGTTCTCATAGGTCTTCAGTCCCTCGTCAAGGTTACTTACCGCAATGGATACATGGTCAACCCTTTTGATCATTCTTTCCTCCATTTATGCTGCCCGATAGAGGGACTTATAGCAGCTTAGATTACCAGAATTTCCTCCTGCTCCCCGAAGACGCCGCGGAGCACATCACAGATCTCACCCAGCGTGGCATAGGCCTCGACGCAATCGACAAGCGCAGGCACGGTGTTCTCTTTGCTGCTTGCTACCTCCTTCAATCTGTTCATTGCCTGAGCTAGTTTCTCGCTATCCCTTTTTGCTCTCAGCGAAGCCAGGCGCTTCTTCTGCTTTTCAGCCTCAACCGGATCGATCCGGAGAAGTCCAGTTATCTCCGGATAGGGGGAAACGAATTTATTGACGCCGACTACAACCCTCTTTCCATTCTCAATATCCTTCTGAGTACGGTAAGAGCTTTCCTGAATCTCCCTTTGCTGGAAGCCGTGTTCAATGGCGGCCAGCGCGCCGCCAAGATCATCGATCTTTTCAATATATTTCTTGGCCTCTGCTTCCAGTGTGTCGGTCAGGTATTCCACGTAATAGGAACCACCCAGAGGGTCAATGCAATCGGCGACACCGCTCTCGTAGGCTAGAAGTTGCTGTGTGCGCAAGGCAGTTGTGACCGCATCTTCGCTGGGGGTGGCGTAAGCTTCGTCGCGGGAATTGGTGTGTAGAGACTGAGTGCCTCCCAATACAGATGCTAGCGCCTGGATGGCGGTCCTCACGATGTTGTTATCTGGCTGCTGTGCTGTCAATGTGTGCCCACATGTCTGTGTATGAAAGCGTAGCATCATTGAACGAGGGTCCTTGGCCCCAAACCTCTCCTGCATAATCTTGGCCCACAGCCGTCGCGCTGCCCTGAACTTGGCTATCTCCTCGAAGAGGTTAGTGTTGGCTGCAAAGAAGAATGAGAGCCTGCCAGCGAATTTATCTACGTCCAGGCCGGCGTCAATAGCTGCCTGTACGTAGGCGATTCCATTAGCCAGGGTGAAAGCCGCTTCCTGCGCTGCCGTAGAACCTGCTTCCCGGATGTGGTAGCCGCTTATACTGATGGTATTCCACTGAGGAAGGTGCTCGGCACAGTAGTGGAAGATGTCTGTGGTCAGCCTCATCGATGGTCTGGGCGGGAAGATGTAGGTGCCGCGAGCGATGTACTCCTTAAGGATATCATTTTGGATGGTGCCATTGAGCTTTGACGGGTCGACCCCTTGCTTCTTGCCCACAGCGATGTACATCGCCAGTAGGACAGGAGCGGTGGAGTTGATGGTCATAGACGTGCTTACCTTGTCCAGAGGGATTCCCTGGAAAAGGGTTTCCATATCCTCGAGACTGGCTATGGGGACTCCTACCTTACCTATCTCGCCGTGTGCCTTGGGGCTGTCTGAGTCGTAGCCGATCTGGGTGGGCAAATCGAAGGCCACACTGAGCCCAGTCTGCCCCTGCTCCAAGAGGTAGTGATAGCGGTGGTTGGTCGCCTCTGCCGAGGCAAAGCCAGAATATTGACGCATGGTCCAGATTCTTCCCCGGTACATCGTCGGCTGCACTCCCCGGGTAAAGGGAAACTCGCCAGGGTAGCCCAGTTCCTGGTCATAATCGAAAGCTTGACGGTCATCAGGGGTATATACGTCGTCGATCTCGATCCCTGAAGTGGTCAGAAAACGCTCCTCTCGTTCTGGGAAGCGATTTATCGACGGCTGCAGTACCTTCTCCTGCCACTCTCGCTTACTGTTGCTGGTGTCCATTCATACTCCTTTAGCCTCGAAAATCCCTTTGCCCAAAAGAAGTGTATCCCATCCACTGATTAGTGTCAATTAGGAGCGAAGGTCCTGCAGATGGGGGCGAGGACGGTGTTTAGATGGCCTCTGCAAAGGGGTCGTAATCTGATATAATAGCGTCGTGACTCCTGTCACGACGGGGAATTCGTCGCCACGGGAGTGGCAACGCTACTGAAGAGGAACAATGGAGCGCATAGTATCAGCCAAGCCCAGGGAAGAGGATGTTGTGCTTGATAGGGGGCTCCGGCCCAAGCAGCTCGTTGATTTTGTGGGTCAGGAGAAGGTCAAGGATAACCTCAATATAGCTATGGCTGCTGCGCAGGGCAGGGGAGAGGCGCTGGATCACATCCTGCTCTATGGCCCGCCGGGTTTGGGCAAGACCACGCTGGCCTACATCATCGCTGCCGAGATGGGGGTGAGCATCAAGATTACCTCCGGCCCCGCTATAGAACGACCTGGCGATCTCGCTGCTATCATCACCAATCTCAACAAGGGGGATGTCCTGTTTATCGATGAGGTACACCGTCTGGGGCGGGTGGTGGAGGAGGTGCTGTATCCGGTGATGGAGGAGTTTGGTCTCGATATCGTCATCGGCAAAGGAGCAGGAGCGAGGAGCCTCAGGCTGAACCTGCCCCGCTTTACCCTTGTCGGGGCAACCACGCGCTTCGCAATGCTCAGCCCGCCGCTTCGTGATAGATTCGGGGCGGTGTATCGGCTCGATTTCTACGATCAGGATGCTATCAAGGTCATTGTAGCGAGGTCAGCTCGCCTGCTCAGCCTGGAGGCAGAGGAGGAGGGGCTGGAGGAGATCGCTAAACGCTCTCGAGGTACCCCCAGGGTGGCCAATCGGTTGCTGAAGCGGGTTAGGGACTATGCCGAGGTAATGGCTCAGGGTGTGATCACCGAGGAGGTTGCCTTGGAGGCGCTGGGGCGGCTTGAGATCGATTCCATAGGGCTTGATGAAGTGGATCACAAGATCCTGCGCACTATAGTCGAGAAGTTCAATGGCGGGCCGGTGGGGCTGGATACCATTGCCGCTGCCATCAGCGAAGAGGCAGATACCATTATGGATGTCTATGAACCCTACTTGCTGCAATTGAGTTTTCTGGAGCGCACCCCGCGTGGCAGGGTGGCCACGCGCTTCGCTTACGAGCACCTGGGTTTGCAATACACCAAAGGGCAACCTGAACAACCCGGCCTGTGGTAATTAGGAGTCAATTGCCAGGGCGAAAAAGAGCAACAACGTGACTTCCGTTCTTCTTCATACCTGCTGCGCACCCTGCTCCACCTATGTGGTGAATTGTCTGCAGGAGCAGCGTCTCGAGGTCAGCGCTTTCTGGTACAATCCCAACGTCCACCCTTTCCGGGAACATCAGCGCCG
>SOKG01000029.1 GCA_004376205.1 Dehalococcoidia bacterium
TCTGAATTTTCCCAGTAGCGTAGCGAAATCCTCTTCAACTATTGGTACCTCCCTCGTCTCTTTTTCGGGTGTCTCATTATTGGTCATCGTATTCTAACCTCCTGTCTCCTTCTGTAGTCAGGCAATACATTCCCGGCTGTGTGCCTAGTTTTTCTACTAAGTTTTGTTTTTCAAGTCTGTGAAGCCTGTTGTAAGCGACTGGGTATGAGTAATCAAATTCATTTGCCAAATCACCTATGTGAATTATTTCTCTGTCTCGAATAAATCTCAAGACATCTAGTTTTTTTGCTTTTATAATTTTCATATAGCATTTAATTGCTATAGACGGGGGGCTAGGCGGGCTTAGCTCTCTACTTATATCCTCTCTTTTTCAACATATATTGACTGAGATACTGCTCCCCCAGGTTGAAGCAAAAGTTGCAGTAGTCGGTAAAATTGCCCCTAGCGTGTCCTTCAATCAGCCCCTCTAGGGCAGCATATTCGGCCCACTTTTTGATTCGCTCATACGCCTCAGTGGGCATGTAGATGTGGAGGCTGACCTTGCTTGGTTCACTAGTAGTCGTCGCTTCTGGCTTCTCTTCGGCTGTTTTCTCCTGTACCATTTAAAACCTCCTTCCTTTTATTCCGGAGATGGTAACCTCGCTAAAAAGGAAGGGGCAAGCCACTTTCTTAGCGAAGGTTGCTTGCCCCGTTTTTCTGTATGACTGCCTTGACAATCTATGGGATTAGATTTACAATATACCATTATAGGACAATCCTTGTCAAGTCTTAGCTATGGCTAATAGGACAAAATACTTAGCAGGTGGATGTCCTAAGAGGAGAAGAAGAGGGAAAAAATTAAACGCTGAATTAAGCTAAGAGACCATTAAACAACGGGGTAGCCGAAACTCTTGTTTCAGCACCCAGACAAAAACGGGGCAAGCAAATCAATTGCTTGCCTTTTCTTTTTGCCGACCGCGAAAGGAGAAAGATGCGAAAAATCGTGGTAGCTTCCATCAAGGGCGGGGTGGGAAAGACGACGGTGTCCTTTAATTTAGCCCGAAGCCTCAAGAGGCTCGGCTTCAGTGTTGGCTATCTGGATGCGGATATCACGGCGCCAACTGGCTCTGAGGCGTTTGGGCTGGAGAAGCCGCCCGACTGGGAACTGGATGCCGCTGCCGATGGAGGCAGGGGAGCGATTGTGCCCTACAATGTGGATGGCATCCAATTTATCACGCTCGCCTCACACTTCGGGCAAGCGCCCGCGGTCTTGTGGAATGAAGAGAGGAAGATAGATGCCGCCAGGCAGTTGCTTCAGGGTGTCGTGGCTTGGGACAATCTTGACTGGCTCATCCTGGACACTCCTCCCAGCTCGTCCGGCGAAATGCAGGCCCTTTATGACTACATCACCGACCTTCACGGCGTTGTCCTCGTCTTTCAGCCCACCGACATGGCTGCCGCCGACCTTTTGAGGACACTTGATTTCCTCAAGTTCAAGACGGTGCCGATACTTGGTCTGGTAAGCAACATGAGCTATTGCCGATCACCATTGGGGGAGAGTTTCTGGCCGTTCTTGTCGCCCAAGGTCGACCTCGCCGCTATTTGCGAGAAGTTCGGGATACCGCTGCTCGGCGAGATACCGTTGACACCGGATAAGAAGATGGTTGAACAAGCATTTAACCAGATTGCCTCAAGGCTGGACGGGACAAAGCCCGTCATCCTGAAGGAGGACATCTTCAAGAGGCTGATCAGGGAAGGCAAAAAAAACCTGCTAAAAGCGGCGGTAAGGAGGCTGTAGCCATGTCTAACGAAAAGAAAAAGACGGTTGCCGAAACCCTGATTGATTTCGCCCTCGAGGACAAGGTGGAACACCAGGCGGTCATGGCCCAGTTGCCCGCCGACAAGATGGCGTCAATCGTCGGCAGAAAGGGGAAACTGATTATCGACGGTGACGAGGGAGGGGCATTCATCATCAAGATGACACCCTATGGTATCTTCAGGGACAATTCAGACAGGGAAATCAGGAATGAGATATGGATGACCGATGCAACCTTTATCGACATAGTGATAGGGGAGCTTGAGCCAAAGACGGCGAGAGCCAGGGGCCAGGTGCTTTTCAGCGGCGATAGAAGCCTGTATGATGCTGCCGAAATCATAGACATCTTCGAGAAATGGATAATCACCAAGCTGAAGCCAGTCGCCCAAAAAATGATGAAAGCTCTGGCAAAAGAAAAGTGACTGGATGTGAGCTTTGTAACCCAAAGAGGGAAACTGAGTGGATTGACAACCTGCCAGCGGGCTTTGACTTCAATGTTTTCCGTTGCAGAGCGCACCACGAGTTTATGATAGTGTCAAAACACCATGGTGAGTGGGAACCTCACGAAAGGGAATTGGCTGAAATGCTGAGAGACATTCTGTTCCCCGGTAAGGCAATACGCTGGGAGCAGCTAAGTATAGGAGACCACCCTCACGTTCATGTTGTGGGTACATAAGATATGGGACAGGAAATTCCCTTTGTAGTCTTAATCGCCGGAGCGGGTTTGGTTGGCCTGTGGATATCTAATATTCTCTTTGACCTCAAGGTACCCCATTACGTCTCACGCAAAATTGGCCACAGCGCCGGTGGATTGGGCTTCCTGCTCTGCGCCTTGCTATTTTCGTCAGGCTGGTGGGCGCTGATAATAGCCGCTGCCTTTGCCCTCATGCTCGGCGGTGCTAGATATGTCAGGCCGACTACCTTCCGCGGTGTGGGCGGCAGCGGGCGGCCCAGGGAAGTGATGGCCGAGGTATGGTTTCCCATGGCAGCCATCCCGGTTATCGGCGTGGGCTGGATCTGGCTGGACAAGCCTTTGGTGGCAATATCCTGTATTCTTTTCATGGCGTGGGGGGATATGGTCACTGGAATTGTTCGCTCTCAGGTATACGGGAGACCAGTAAAGGGGCTTTGGGGTTCGGTGGCCATGCTCGCCACCTGCCTGGTAATTGCCGGGGCATTCATCCAACCATTTTGGGTTGGCGCCGTTGGTGCTGTAGTGGCCACGATAACGGAGTGGGCTTGTGGGGATGTGGGGCTTATAAAATGCCTGGACGATAATCTGATGATACCGCTGACTAGCGCCGCTACCATTTTCGGAATACTCGCCTTGATGGGAGGATAAATATGAAAGGTAAAATTAAAACCCACATCGGGCTGGGGCGATTCTTCGCCCTGCCCATAGTCGTCTGCTCCGTCCTGCTTGGCGTTGCCCTCGGTGGGCATTGGAGCTGGCTCTCGGCTATGGTGGCCCTAGGAGCCATATTCCAGATGGCCTATGCCCATTCGTTCAACACGCTGCTGGATTTTGAGTGGACCGGGTTTGACAGAGGTGCTGAGGAGGAGCGGAGCAAAGGTAAGGTCTATACCCATGGCCAGCAGGCGA
>SOKG01000027.1 GCA_004376205.1 Dehalococcoidia bacterium
TTAGGCGCTTTATTGCCCTCTCGAGATCGCCGGGAAATAACTGCACCATTGTGGGGGCCTTCTTGGGGACGAGTTGCTTGAAGTTGGGCGGCTCGCCGGCGATGAGCTTGGCCTGGACCGTTACCTCGCCGAAGCGCATCTGAAGTTTATCGGGGAAGCCCTCATCCTTGGCGAAGGCGAGCTCAATCTGGCGCTTGCTTAGAACCCTCTCGATAATCGAGTCGCCGGAGACTGAATCGGGCGTGGTGTGTCGCCAGAGGGAGCCGAGGAGCGACACGCTTCCGGCGGGGATAATTAGAGGCTCCTTGATGGGGAAGGAAGCCGATATCGTCTGGTACGCCATCCTGTAGCCGTCACCGGCCGCGACATCAAGCTTGTCACCGGGGAAGATTATTACCCCAGTGAGTACCGGGCGGGCCTCGTCGGTGGAGCAGTAATGAGCGACGGACTCCAGGGCATTTACCAGCACGTTCCCGTCCATCGTTCCCTGCACCTTTGGCTTGATTTCCTTTATACCCGGGTAATCCTTGGGTTTGGCGATGGGATAAGAAGCCTTGCCGCCGTCCCAGGTTAGTTTGAGCTCCTTGTTGACCTCAATCGAGAGAGTCTCGGTGCCCGGCACGTAGTTCAGGAGCTGCATAACAGCTTTGTGGGGGACGAGAAAATCGATGTCGGCCTCGGGTAGATCTACCAGGACGAAGGTTTCCATGTCGCCAGCTATCGCCTTACCGCCCTTGATGAGAGCGTTGTGGAGTATCGGCAGAGAAGTCTTTTTCGGAACTACCGGCTCCAGCAACTTCAACGCGTCCCGCAGTTTCTGTACTTGAATCTGCATCTGGTTCACCTCCTTTCTTAAAGCATTCCCTCCTGCCCTTAACGACCCCTATTTGGTACTAGAACATGGGGGGTTGACCGCTCGGCGCTGGTTTCCCCCCGGACCGCGGCGCCTTTGGTGAAGCTGCTGGTTTAGCCTGGGAGGGAAGGGGCGACTTGCAGTCAGGGTTAAGCTTGGTCTTCTCCCAGCGCTTTTTGGCCACATCAACGAAGTCTGGCACGACGCCGAGGACAGCGGCCAGGTCGCCTTGATGCGCGAAGAATAGCGGGTCGCACTCAGGCGCTTGGATACCGACCGATGCCTTGCCATCCTTGAGATCGATAACCACCCTCAGATCACCGTTTTGGTTCTTCATGGCTACCTCCTTTCCTCTTCATAAGAGGTTTGAGTGTTTCAGGTGTTGCGAGCACGGGGACAAGCGCCCCCGCTTCCATATCGATGTAAAGCTGCACCCAGGAGCAGGTGCCATCTATCAGACGGCGCACTACTTCGACCACGGCGGCGGCCATCATCAGGTTAATGGTTGGCCCCTGCTCCTCCGCAACCTCGGCGCAGCTTCGGGTGTTGGGCGTTTGTTGTAGGAGCTCCGGCTTTTGCAGTGTTGGCAGCGGCAGCCCCCTGTAAATATTCTCGTCAGGTGTCATTTCAGCTAGAATGTCGGTATTTCCAATGACAATCTGCCCGAAGTTTTCGCCATTGCCGGCATCCACCCACCACTTTGGGGAGGGGATACGTAAGACAGCACTGGCAATATCTCTACGAGCTAACCCGTTATCAACACACCCGATCACAAGCCCGGGAGAGGCGATCCTCTCCATGGCCACCGGTAAGGTTGAGTAGCATACTGGGCGCCCAAACCTCGTAGAGAGCCTGCGCGCCAGGGTTTCGCTCTTGAACTTCCCCAAATCCTCTCTGTAGAAAGATTGCCGGGTGAGGTTTCTCTCCTCTACCCGGTCGTGGTCTACGAGTATCAGGTCGACGCCTTTGCTGGGCAGCAGCCGGCAAAGCGACTCAGCTACGAACCCTCCAGTCCCCCCACACCCGACTATTGTCACCGCGTAACGATAACGGGCGAAGTCGTTACTTAACCTATACATCGAAGACATCCTCAATCCCCAGGGGGACAAAATATCCGTAGGCCCCCAGCCTCAATTCCACCTCGGGCAGGAGGGTGTCGAGTTTACCCACAACCATGTAGAAGCATAGCCCCTGCTCGTCCTTGTTATCTGTGCCGCTAAAAAACGCTTCCCAATACCCGTGGCTGTGGATATCCATTATCAAAGAAGGCAGCGTGTGGTATTTAACGCTTGCTTCGGATCTCTCCTGGAATGGGGCTGTCAGACGGTACTCATTCTCCCAGGTTATCGCCAGGTATTGCTCCATCTCGCTGTTTGCCATCAATGTCGCCAGCGAAAGGTCGTAGAGGCGCCCTGGTATCTTCCCGTTCACCAGCTCTATTTGCTCCTCGAGAGGGGGGAGCCCCCTGATCGCCACAGGGCTGATACAGGCAGTCGCCTTTATTAGCGGGTTCTGGGCGCGAATAAAGAGCCCGTTTTCAGCGACGATGTAGTCGTAGTAAAGGCCTGGCTCTCCGCTCAGGCCTTCTTCCTTGTGCAGCATATAGCCCACTGGCTTCACAGGAGATCCTCCACATGTCCTATAGGCACTAGGTCTTTCAAGGGATATCTCTTTTGTCCGTCCAGCTCCTCCCAGAGTTTCAGCAGGTCCTGGGGATACTTGTTTGACCTTCCTTCCTGGAAAGCTTCCCGGGTGAAAAAGGAAGTGAAGAAAGACTCTGGAACCTCGCTAATATCAGTCGGGTACTGGTGAGTGCCGGAGCAGGTTGTGCCGTTCTGGTAGACGTTGAAGAGGGGCGCGTGATAGATGACCTGCTTAATGCTCTCCGGCCGTTTCTTCGCTGCGTATACGCGGGGGGGTCTGCCGGCCGTGCAGAGGAAGATAAGACCTGGCATGGGCAGCCTGAATCTGCGCGGCGGCTTGAAAGCCTCGAGCTGGAGGGCAACCGGCCATACCTTGGGCGGCCGCCAGAGTGCAATCACCTGGCCCTCTCTCCCTTGTTTCCACCAGAGCGCACCTGGTGGCAGGAGCCCCGATGCCATAGACACTTCTCGCAACAGGGCAAGGGTTACGTCGCGAGCTGAAACCATCTTGGTCTTGATAACCCCCCCGTCCATCAGGTAGAAGATTATCGAGTCGCCGTAGAAGTCGAGCCGCGCTTTAATCTCATCAGGCGGCACATTAACCCTCTCGGGAAGTGCCCATTGGTGGCCATGTAGCCCACTCGGTAGACGTTTATTCATTAGCTCTCTTCTCCAAGATGAAGTTTAGAATCTCCTCGAAGCGCCCGGGCATATCTTCCTCGAGCCAGTCGACGAAACGGCCCAGCCTGTCTTCCGACTCCTGGGCTTGGTGCCAGTCCCGGGTTAGGGCCTGGACTGTCCCCATGTCCCATTCAAGAGACTCGGAGGCATAGAGGTATTCATAATCAGTGTCAAGAAAGAAATTGCCGCTAGCGTTTCCTATGCGGTCTGCCCAAAG
>SOKG01000046.1 GCA_004376205.1 Dehalococcoidia bacterium
TATTCATCTTCGATATATATACTACCACAAGAAGTCTATAGCGCTACACGTAGCAATGGAGCGGCACCAGAGGGTAGCATGGCCCACCCTTGGCAGGAGGTGGACCAAGCTGCGCCTAAGCAGGATCGATGACCTGAAGCGACGATAGTAGCTGCTCCGGGCATGTGCGGGGTGTAGACGTCCTAGATGGGTGGAGAGAGATGGGAGGAACTCGCGAACGTCTATGGATGGGGACGAAGTCCTGTAGCGAAGGGAATAGGGTGCTGATGATGACCGAGCTATACTATACCAGCGCTATGACCAGGCAACCGACGACGTAGGCCAGGCCTATGGCGAGAAGTCCGGTGCCTATGGTTCTTACTCGTTGTCCCAGTATTTGTTGCCGCTCAGGATGTTCGAGGATAGTGCCCTGGAGGAAGACGATAAACCCTACCATCATCACAGCGAGACCCATACCTGCATACGTGAGTATTAGTGTAGACTCTTCCACGTAGCCCACCTATTTGAGTTCTGAGATTGTCCCTTGAATCGCAGACGTTTTATATTCCCGACGGCGAGCTATCCTCAGTTGAGTCCCTGAATGGTGGCATCATTGGGCGTCCCCACAGGTATTCACCCATAACTAGAAAGACGCAAAGGGCCGTCACTGTACATTTCGTGCTGCAATATTTGCAATACAGATCGGCAATGTGCCCCAAACAGCTAGGGGTTTCGTTTTGTTGGATCATTCTCAATCGCTCTTGGTCGTCTCAAATCGCATCCGCTTATTAATCAAAACCCGTGTTGTGGACTGACGGACTGCTATTCAGGCCCATGCAAACCTGATGAAGCAGGCAAGTCCGCCATAGCATTTGCATAATAGCGGACTGGGCAGTTTTAACACTTTTCGTCAAGTTTGTCAAGCCCCCTCGGAGATATCCTCAGTCCGTGAATAGGGATTCTGGGACTATACCATGCAATCCTCCCCCCTCTCCCGTCGAGGGCGAGATATTCCGTGCAAAACCATGCGTCAGCATTGCAGGAGAAAAGGACCTTGCCTCTTTAACAGAACCTCGTCATATGCTACAATCCTTGATAAGATATGATAAGATAGGTAAAGAATGAGTTACTCTTTGGGTCTGGATATTGGCTCCGTCACTGCCAAAGTGGCCCTTGTGGCTGAAGACGGCGGAGCGGTCTATTTTGATACTGGGAAGATAACCGCCAGCCCCAGGGCAGCCGTCGCCTCAGTCATCTCCAGGCTCTCGGAGAAGTTCAACCTTCAGGAAATCACCACAGCTGGTGTATCTGGCCCCGGTAGCGTTGCCATCCCCAAGGAGCTGGACTGGGCCGAATACAGCAGCTCACTGGCAATTGCCTCTGGACTCCTGCATTCCCACCCCGATGCCAAGACTATTATACAAATTGGCGGACAGAGTTCTTTTGTGATAGCGCTTGTGGATGGGCTGAGAAAGCCATGGCAGGTGGTATCGAATCCTCTTTGTGCTGCGGGGACTGGAAGGTTCCTTGAGCAGCAGGCGTACCGCATTGGAGTCACTCTGGAAGACTTTGCGCGACTTGCGCTGGAGTGTGAAGGCAGCCCACCACGGATAGCCGCCAGGTGCAGTGTTTTTGCCAAGACGGACCTTATTCATCTGCAGCAGAAGGGTGTTCCAATGGCGGCTATGCTTTACGCTCTATGTGAGAGCATAGCTCGAATGGTCGCTTCGCTGAAAAAGGGTTTTTTTGAGGAGCCAATCTATTTTGTTGGCGGCGTTGCTGCCAACAGTGCGATGTTGAAGACACTCAATGAGACGCTCTCGGCGAGAAATGGCTACCCGGTGGACGTTATCGTCCCCGGGAATTATCTCTATGTCGAGGCTATAGGTTCAGCTCTGCTTTCCCGGGAATCCGGGAAGAGTTCAAAAGTGATTGTTCCGGCGGAAGAGGATAGCAAGCAACGCTACTATGAGATGCCGAAGCTGGAAAAGGTCACCCAGCACGACGGCTGGGCAGCCCCGAGAATAGAGAAGCCGTTTACAGGATACCTGGGGGTGGATATCGGCTCTACCAGCACTAAGGCAGTGATAGTTGACGAGTTCGGCACCGAAGTGGTGGCGAAGAATTATCTGATGACAGCAGGAAGGCCTGTTGAGGCTATCAAAGATGTTTTTCGGAACCTGCTCAGAGATGTCGGCGACAATGCCAGGATAGCGGGAGTGGGCGTTACCGGTTCGGGTAGATATCTGGTTGGCAGCTTTATCGGAGCAGATTTGATAAGGAATGAGATTACCGCGCAGACAAGGGCTGCGGCGGAGATAGATGCTGAAGCAGATATTATTGAGATTGGGGGCCAGGACTCGAAGCTCGTTATCAAGCGAAACGGTATTGTCGTTGATTATCAGATGAACAAGGCGTGCGCTGCGGGAACGGGGAGCTTCATCGATGAGCTGGCTGAGCAGCTTGGCGTTCGTGTTCAGAATGGCGATTTTGCCGGTTTGGCATTTGAGGCACCCTGCACTATCGACCTGGGGTCGAGATGCGCTGCCTTTATGGGGCAGTCGGTTGCCTCAGCTCAGCAGGAAGGTGTGTCCCTGGAGGTGATAACAGCCAGCCTTGCCAACTCGATTGCAGGGAACTATCTGTCCAAGGTGTTGGGCACGAGGAAACTGGGCGATAAGGTCATGTTGACCGGGGCGGTATTCTATAACGATGCCATTGTCTCCGCGTTTAGAAGGGCACTTGAGGGGAAGACCATACTTGTGGCTGAGCACAGGGATGTCAGCGGGGCGATAGGAGCAGCGCTTCTGGCCAAGGAGGAGATGGACGGCAGGGCCTCAAAGTTTAAGGGGTTTGAAAAGGTTGTTGACAGCGATTACAAGCTTTCCACCTTCACCTGCAAGAGATGTGACAACAACTGTGCCATAAGCCGCATGGAGATACTAGACGAGAAGCCTACATTCTACGGCAGCAGGTGTGATCTTTTCGACAGCACCATCAGCCGCGAGAAGATGAAAACTCCATTCGATGAGCGTGAGAGACTGCTGCTTAAGGATTACCGGGAGGGTGAAGGCACCGGGCCTGTGGTGGGGATCCCCCGGGCCCTCATGGCGTACGATTATGCCCCGCTGCTTATTGGGTTCCTGAATGCCCTCGGCGCAAAGGTTGTGTTTTCCAGCAAGACCAACAATCAGATCATGGGGCAGGCTGTTGAGTTGAGCTACACCGACAGTTGTTTTCCCATCAAGCTTCTTCATGGTCATGCGGCGAGCCTGAACAATGTGGACTACATTCTCTACCCCTGCGTCATAAGAATGGGCGTTAAGGAAGGGGATGAGAATCAGAAATATGCTTGTCCCTTGGTGCAGGCATCCCCCTTTATCATACGTGAGGCCCTCGGCA
>SOKG01000235.1 GCA_004376205.1 Dehalococcoidia bacterium
CGATTAACATGTCGCGTCTCGCCCCAAATCGTATGTTGCGGCCTAAAGTTACGCTGAAGCGGCAGCTCGCGGCATTCCGCGGGCTGCCGCTTTCTTGCAATCAAAACCCTTCATCCGGTTGCTAAGAAGCCGACCCCTCCGCGCACTTGGCTCTCTCGAGGTGCACCATAAGGATGGCGACATCTGCTGGCGTTACCCCGTAAATGCGGGAGGCCTGACCTAAAGTAGCGGGCTGGAAGTGCTTCAACCTCTCACGCGCCTCTATACGGAAACCGTTGATGCTATCGTAGTCAAACCCGTGAGGAATAGCCCATTCCTCCAGGCGCTGAACCCTTTCGACCTCAGCCGTTTGCCTCTCAATATACCCCTCATACTTGGCCTCGATCTCGACCTGCTCCCGACAATCAGGGCCGAGGTCTGCCTTGCCAAAACGAAGGTTGGTCAGTAGCTCGTAGTCTGCCTCAGGGCGGCGCAGGAATTCCAAAGCACTGATGCTGCGCCATATGGGGGGGAGGTGATACCTATGTAGCAGGGAATCCAGCTTCTCCCCAGGGCTGAAGTAGGTTCTTGCCAGGCGGCGCAACTCCTCGGCAATATCCTGGCGCTTTTGCTCAACCGCGAGGTAGCGATCCTCTGGAATAAGGCCCAGCCTGTAGCCAATAGGAGTTAACCTCAGATCCGCGTTGTCCTGGCGCAGCAGGAGACGATATTCAGCCCTCGAGGTCAGCAGCCGATAGGGTTCGGTGAGTTCCTTGGTCACAAGGTCATCGATCATCACCCCGATGTAGGCCTGGTCGCGGCGCAGTATGAGCGGCGGCTCGCCCTTGACCTTGAGCGCCGCGTTTATTCCCGCGACCAGCCCCTGCCCCGCTGCCTCCTCGTAGCCGGAGGTGCCGTTTATCTGCCCAGCGAGGAACAGTCCGGGGACCAGCTTCGACTCCAGCGTAGCCTGGGTCTGGCTGGGTGGCACGTAGTCATATTCGATGGCATAGCCGACCCGCATCATCTCCGCTTTCTCCAGGGCGGGGATGGTACGCAGCATAGCCAACTGCACGTCCTCGGGAAGGCTAGTGTTAGCCCCCTGGACATAGACCTCGTTTGTCTGCCAGCCCTCAGGCTCCAGGAAGAACCCGTGCGCATGCTTATCGGCGAAGCGCACTATCTTGTCCTCTATCGAAGGGCAGTAGCGAGGCCCAACCCCGGCGATGAGCCCGGTAAACAAGGGAGCGCGGTAAAGATTAGAGCGGATTATCTGGTGCGTCTTTTCGTTGGTGTAGACCAGATAACAGGGAAGCTGTTGCCGCCACTGGATTGGCTTGTCCTGGGGATAGATGGGATTTGGGGGAGAGGAGTAGAAAGAATCGTCGGGCGGGCTAAAGCTAAAGTGAAGAGGCGCTTCGCTTCCCGGCTGGGTGATAGTCCTGGCGAAATCGATGGTCCTGGCGTCGACGCGGGGAGGGGTGCCTGTTTTCAATCGTCCCAGGGCAAAACCCAGATTCCTCAGGCTTTGGGACAGTCCGTAGGCGGCGAATTCCCCCGCCCTTCCCGCAGGATAAGTAACATCTCCCACAATCACCTTTCCCGCCAGCGAGGTCCCTGTGGTCAAAACCGCAGTCCTACCCTCATACGTCCAGCCAGTATTGGTCCCCACTCTCAGGGCTGCTCCAGAGTCCCCCACAGGCTTTAGCTCCTCAACCAGCGCCTGTTTGATATCAAGGTTTGGTTGCTTCTCCAGGGTATGCTTCATGGAGAGACTGTAGAGCCTCTTGTCCGCCTGAGCGCGCAGCGCCTGAACAGCGTGCCCCTTCCCCGTATTCAGCATCCTGACCTGGATAAAGGTCTTGTCGATATTGCGCGCCATCTCCCCACCGAGGGCATCGATCTCCCTGACCACATGCCCCTTGGCTGGCCCCCCGATTGAGGGGTTGCAAGACATAAGCGCCACATTATCCAGATTCATGGTCAGCAGCAGAGTGCGGCACCCCATCCTGGCTGCCGCCAGGGCTGCCTCACAACCTGCGTGCCCGCCACCGATAACTATAACGTCGTACATTTTCCTGTCTTTAGAATTCTACCATCTTGGACTCCGCCTTGTCGACTTCGGGCTAAAAGAGACTGTTCAGCAACTATTTCTTCTCTCAACACCCTGTAGACAAATTGCTCTGGATAGTGTAATATGCAGGCTGGACGGTGGAATTTGGCGCATACCAAATCAGCAAAAAAATCGATTCGCATCATAGGTGAAAGGCGAAGGCGCAATAGGTCTATTAATAGCGCAGTAAAGACCTCTATCATTAAGGTGGAAGAGCTTATCCTCGATAAGGAACTGGAGCCAGCCAGAGAGGCCGTGAAGCAGGCAACAATCGCCCTGGACAGGGCAGCGCAGAAGGGGATTATCCACTCAAATAATGCTGCTCGTCGTAAGTCGCGCCTGATGAAGAAGTTCAACGCTGCCTTTTCCTCTGAAAGTTAGGTATCGGTGGTCTAATCGAGCATCGCTCGGGCCTTAAACGATGAAAAAAGCTGCTCATCCGAGCAGCTTTTTTGAGTGAGAGTATTGACATTAGACGTTTGGCGTGATAAGCTCTCGGTAGAACAAGCGTTTCGAACACACTGGGAGGTAAAAAATGAAAACACTGTCCACAAAACAAAGGCGCATCCTCGCTTTCCTGCGCCGCTTCCTCGAGGAAAAGGACTATCCTCCAACCGTCAGGGATATCCTGAAGGGTTGTGGCATTAGCTCGACCTCAGTGGTGGACTACAATCTGAAAGTCCTGGAGAGGGAGGGCCGTATCCGCCGCGACCGTGAGGTATCACGGGGCATCGAGCTCCTCGGTAAGGAGCGGAGGCGCATGGTGATGGTGCCTGTCATCGGCCACATAGCTGCTGGCGAGCCGATACCGGTGCCGACATCCGATACCTGGGAAATGGAGCCGCTGGATTCCGTCGAGGTCAGCAGTGGACTCACCCAGGGCAGGGACAAGGTCTATGCTCTAAGGGTAAAGGGGACATCGATGATCGATGCCCTGATCAACGATGGCGACATCGTCCTGATGCAGCAGGCGGCTACTGCTGATGATGGCGAGATGGTTGCTGCTTGGCTCAAGTCAGAGGAGGAGACAACCCTGAAGAAGCTCTACCGGGAGCGTGGCCGCATTCGTCTCCAGCCGGCCAACTCCGAAATGCAGCCGATCTACGCTGCCCCTGAAAACGTGGAGGTCCAGGGAAAGGTTGTCGGCGTCATCAGGCAGGTCTAGGAGCTTTCTGTCAGATCTCGGGCCCCCTCTTTTCATCTATTGCCCTATATGATAGTTGGTGAAAATAGGCCGAAATCT
>SOKG01000220.1 GCA_004376205.1 Dehalococcoidia bacterium
CTGTGGTGGCTCGGGGAGGGTAAAGCGGCTGAAGCGGCTCGAGGTCAAGATACCGCCTGCCGTTAAGTACGCCTCCAGGGTAAGGATAGCCGGCAAGGGCGGTCCGGGATACGGTGGAGGCGCATCAGGCGACCTTTACCTGCTGAGCTCCGTTAAGACTGACAAACGTTTCCGAAGGACGGGGGATGATCTCCATGTAGAGGTGTCGGTATCTCTGGTTGATGCCGTTCTCGGCAGCGAGGTCCAGGTGCCCACCATCGAGGGGAAGAAGCTGGCTCTCAAAATCCCCCCTGAGACTCAGAATGGCAAAGTGTTTCGATTGGCCAAGCAAGGGATGCCTCACCTTGGCGGCAATATCAGGGGTGACCTATTAGTCAAAGTCAAGGTTGTCCTGCCCACCAAGTTGTCTGAGCGCGAAAAGGAGCTTTTCCGAGAGTTGAAAGGGATTCGTGCCTGAAAAGGCTTCTGAGTCCGTCAACCATGGAGGTGAGAGATGATGGAATTCGAGGATTCTGAGCCTTGTTATGTGATAAGCGTGGCAGCCAGGATAATCGGCGTGCACGCGCAAACCCTGAGGTATTACGAGCGGGCAGGCATGATCGAGCCCTCTCGCTCTGCCGGCAATCGCAGGCTCTACTCGACGGAAGACATTGATCGGCTGCGTCGGATAAAGACCCTGATCGATGACCTTGGGGTCAACCTGGCTGGTGTTGAGGTTATTCTGAGGATGGGCGAGCGCATGGCTGAGATGGAGAATCGGATGCGGAGGCTGGAGACGGAGATAGAGCGACTTACCTAGGCGGAGTTTTAGCCCCAGTATGGGGAGACAAGTGTTTGAGCACGTGTTTGTAAAGAGGGGGGTGAACCATGATAAGCCCGGATAGATTCACGGAGCAGGCACAACAGGTGCTCGCTGCCTCTCAAGAGCTGGTTCGGCACTACCGCCATACCCAGTGGGATGTGGAGCACATTCTACTGGCACTGCTCCAGCAAGAGGGCGGCGTCACCGCTGAAATACTGAAGGAATTGGGTGTGGAAACCGATCCGGTGCGACAGAGAGTGGAGCAGGTCCTTGAACGCAGTCCCAAGGTGGCTTATGAGGCCGCGCAGATCTATATGACACCCCGTATCGATAGCTTACTTCGCGCTGCCTCGAGCGAGGCCGATAGATTCAATGATGAGTTTGTGGGCACCGAACACCTGCTCATTGCTATCGCTGGGGAGCGGGCCGGAGAGGCAGCCGGCATACTGAAAGAGTTTGCCATAGACCAGGAGAAGATCTATCGCGCTCTTCAGGACATCCGTGGAGGGCAGCGCATCACCGACCCCAGGGCGGAGACTAAATATCGCGCACTGGACAAATACAGCCGTGATCTGACAGAGCTCGCCAGACAGGGGAAGCTGGACCCGGTGATAGGGCGTAACGAGGAGATAAGGCGGGTGATACAGGTGCTGACGCGGCGCACCAAGAATAACCCGGTTATCATCGGCGAGGTCGGTGTGGGCAAGACGGCTATTGCTGAGGGGCTGGCGCAGAGAATTGTAGCTGACGATGTGCCGAACTCCTTGAAAGGGCGCAGGGTTATCGCTCTCGACATGGGTGCCTTAGTCGCCGGCAGCAAGTACCGCGGCGAATTCGAGGAACGGCTCAAGGCGGTTATGGATGAGATCCGGCGTGCCCAGGGCGAGATCGTACTCTTCATTGATGAGCTTCATACCGTCGTTGGGGCTGGCGCTGCAGAGGGGGCCATCGATGCCTCCAACATGCTTAAACCAGCACTGGCCCGAGGCGAACTCCAGTGTGTGGGCGCTACCACGCTTGATGAGTACCGCGAGCACGTGGAGAAGGACCGCGCCCTGGAGAGGAGATTTCAGCCGGTATTTATCGACGAGCCCAGCGTAGAGGATACCATCGAGATACTTAAGGGGCTTAGACCACGATATGAAGCCCATCACAAGATCCAAATCAGCGATTCGGCGCTTGAGGCTGCGGCCAAGCTCAGCCAGCGCTACATCTCGGATCGCTACCTTCCCGACAAGGCCATTGACCTAATAGATGAGGCTGCATCCAAGATACGGATCGATACTGAGAGCGCTCCATCGGATGTCAAGTCACTGGAGCAGAAGCTCAAGCAACTGATTGACGAGGAGGAAGCAGCATCCCAGCGTGGTGACTATGAACAAGCGGCTACCCTCAAAACCCAGCGGCTCGGTCTGGAAAAGGAATACGAGGAAACCAGGAGCAAATGGCTCCAGGAAGAGAAGATCGATAATGTGGTAGAAGAGGAGACCATCGCTGAACTCGTCGCCAAGTGGACAGGCATCCCCGTAAGCCGTATGCTGGAGGGGGAGACTGATAAGCTCGTCCACATGGAGGAGGGACTACACCGGAGGGTCATTGGGCAGGATGAGGCTGTAACCGCGATTTCTGATGCCATCCGAAGGGCACGGGCGGGTCTGAAGGATCCTAAGAGGCCCATCGGCAGCTTCATCTTCCTGGGGCCCACCGGCGTGGGCAAAACAGAGCTTGCCCGGGCGCTTGCTGAGTTCCTCTTCGACAAGGAGGAGGCGATGGTGAGGCTTGATATGTCGGAATACATGGAGAAGCATACTGTGTCCCGCCTCATCGGAGCTCCTCCGGGGTACATTGGCTATGAAGAAGGGGGACAGCTCACCGAGGCAGTGCGTCGGCGTCCCTACAAGGTCATACTGTTTGACGAGGTGGAGAAAGCCCATCCCGATGTGTTCAACGTACTGCTCCAGATACTGGAAGACGGGCGCCTCACCGATGGTCATGGCAGGACTGTTGATTTCAAGAACACCGTGGTCATCATGACCTCGAACCTGGGGGGCCGGGAGTTTCAGCGCGGTTCCCTTGGCTTTCGCCAGGAGGCACAGTCGATGAGCGAGCAAAAGCGGCTCCAGAGTTCTATCGAGAGCGCTCTGAAGCAGACTTTCCGTCCAGAGTTCCTCAACCGCATCGACGAGATCATCATCTTCCAGCCGCTCACAGAGGAGCAGATAAGGGAGATCGTTGACCTCATGATGAAAGAGGTGCAGGCGAGGATCGAGGATCGCAAGATAACCGTGGTCCTAACTGAGGAGGCCAAGTCCTGGCTGGCCGGGGAAGGCTTCGACCCCAATTTCGGTGCCCGCCCCTTGAAGCGAACCATTCAGCGTGAGGTGGAAACCCCGCTGTCCAGGAAGATACTTCTGGGTGAGTTTAAGGAGGGGGATAAGGTCAAAATCGATCTTAGTCCCGAGGGATTGGTATTCAGCACAGAATAGTAGGGTGGGTGAAGCTCGGCGAAACCCACCATAGGAG
>SOKG01000090.1 GCA_004376205.1 Dehalococcoidia bacterium
CGAGTTTGCAGACACCCTCCTGGCGGCTAGACGAAGGCCTTAATTCCCAGAGCCTCTCTTCCCACGATCAGCTTTTGCATCTGCGTCGTACCGTCAGGTATGGTCAAAGTTCTCGCATCCCTGAAGTATCGCTCTATCGGATATTCATCGGAGACCCCCATAGCTCCGTGAATCTGTATGGCCTTCGAAGTCGTCTGGACGGCCGCCTCAGTGGCATAGGCCTTTGCCATAGATGATTGCCCCCGGCACCTCTCGCCCCTATCCAGGATATCCAGAGCGCGGAAGGATAGGAGACGCCCGGCTTCGGTTTCCATCATCATGTCGACAATCATCTCCTGTATCATTTGGAAACTGCCTATGGGACGGCCAAACTGTATCCTGTCCTGCGCGTACTTAATGGAAGCATCTATCGCAGCTTGAGCAATACCCGTACATGTTACTCCCACCATCGCCCGTGACACGTCAAAGAAGGCCATTGTCCGCTTGTAGCCAGCGCCTGGCTCCAGGAGGTTCCCCTTAGGAACTCGACAGTCATCGAAAGAAAGTTCACCTGTAGGAGAGGAACGCATCCCCAGCTTGTGCAGCTCTCTGGTGGTGAAAGGAGAGCTATCCCTCTCTACGAGGAGAAAACCCATCCCCAAAGGGCCCAGTGACTTGTCTGTTGTGACAAGCACAAAAGCTGCATCAGCAATGGTACCGTTGGAAATCCATGTCTTTGTCCCATTGACGATGTACTCATCCCCATTCAGGGTCGCAGTGGTCTCCACGCTTGCAGCGTCGGAACCCGCGTTGGGCTCCGTTATCGCCAGGCAACCTATGTAGTCGCCAGAGGCGGCCAAGGGCAGTAATCTGTCCTTCTGCTCAGGGCTGCCCGCTTCGTTCAAGACCCACCAGAAGCCTTCGGAAACGAAAACGACCGCCAGACTGCCCCATACTCTGGCCAGTTCCTCGTAAAGGACACCATGGGTCTTATGATCTAATCCGGAGCCGCCGTACTTCTCGGGCAGAAAGCCAGTCATATAGCCGAAGGGTATCAATGCTCGAATAAACGATACCGCCGCTTCCTTGGTCAACGGACCCCGCTTCTCATGCTCATCGACTACAGGTGCTATCTCCTTCTCCAAGAAGTTGCGGACATTGGTCTTCAGCATACTTTGCTCTTCAGTCAAAGCGAAGTCCATATCATCCTCCTTTGGCTTGACGAAGTGAACGGGCGCACTCCGGATCGGCCTCCGTCTGTAAATCTAGAGCCCGGCTATGCAGACACTGACAACGTTTAGCGGGGGAATACCTCCCATGTTATGGGTAAGACCAAACTTGGGGTCTTTTATCTGCCGGGGGCCGGCCTTCCCCTGAAGCTGCTTGTACATCTCATACATCATCCGCAGCCCCGAAGCGCCGATGGGATGGCCGAAGCACTTGAGCCCGCCGTCGGGCTGGCAAGGAATTTTCCCGTCCAGGTCAAAGAATCCCGCCTCGATGTCCTCTTTGGCTCGCCCTCTGGGAGAGATCCCCAGGTCTTCATATATGGTAAGCTCAGTGATGGAAAAACAATCGTGGACTTCCATCATGCTTATCTCTTCCCGAGGGCTCTCGATCCCTGCCTCGCGGTAAGCTCTCTGGGAGGCACGGACAGTGGTCTCCACATGAGCATAATCCCAGTCGGTGTAAAACATCTCTTCGCCGGAACTAGCAGCGATCTGGAGTGCCTTGACATAGACGGGGTCAGGCCGGAATTTCTTGGCCATGTCAGCCCGGGTTACTATGGCTGCTGCCGCGCCATCGCTTACACCACAGCAGTCAAACAACCCCAACGGCCAAGCAACTATGGGGGCATTCATTACCTCTTCGATGGTAATCTCACGGCGAAGATGGGCCTTGGGGTTCATAGCCCCATTGTGATGACTCTTCACTGATATATGGGCCAGGGCGCGTTTGCCCTCCTGGGGGCTGAGGCCATATTGCGCAAAGTACCTGGTGCCCATCATGGCGAACGCCCCAGGGGGAGTAAGATTGGGAAAGGCGAACCTGAGCGTTGTCCCCTGTTGGGTGTCGTTTTGAGGAAGACCAGCGTAGCCGGTATCCTTGAGCTTCTCCACACCAAGCGCCAAACAGATATCATAGGCCCCGGCGGCAACGGCATAACAGGCCCCTCTTAAAGCCTCCGAGCCGGTGGCGCAGAAATTCTCAACCCTAGTTGCCGCAATGAACGGCAGCTTCAACGTTACCGCCAGAGGGATGGCGGATTTCCCGACGGAGACCTCCTCATAGCAAGTGCCAGACCAGGCTGCGCCGATGTCTTTCTTGTCTATACCGGCATCCTCAATAGCTTCGATAAAGGCCTCGACCATTAGCGCCTGAGGGCTTTTGTCCCACCGTTCTCCGAACTTGGTGCATCCCATTCCGATGATAGCAACCCTGTCCTTTATACCTTCGGCCATCTTGCCTCCCTTTCGAATAAACTCTTAAGCTCGAATTGGCGTTGCTTTCCAGTAATAGGCGTGGATACCACGCGACACATCGTGGTATTTCCTGCGGAAGCTCATCTCCACGGGCATACCTACCTCGAGCGAATCAAGGTCGCAGTCGTTTAGATCAAGTAGCCATCTCCCGCCTCCCTCGAAGTCTACCATTCCGTAGATCGCTGGTGGGCTGGGGCTGAAAGCCAGAACATCCCCGGTGTAGGTGAACAAACGCCCCTTCTTATCGGAGAAGCGATAGTCCTCCATCTCGTTGATAGCTCCACATTTGGGGTTGGCACATATCTCCTGTGGGGGGTATTGGGGAGTGCCGCAACGTTTGCACTTCGACCCGCAGAGGCCCAGGACCATCTTGCGTTCCCTCCACAGCGTTGGCAGCTGGGTGGCAGCCATTTCCTCACCACGACCCCCGGTATCTATATCGAGCACCTCACGGAAGGTGGTGTATTTCTCGTAGCTGCCTAGGTCTTTCTTGGAAGCCAGGTGCCTTTTGATTCCTCTTCTGTCCCTAGCCTTCTCAATTTCGTCGGTCACCTGGAGGCACAGGGCATCGCTTCCATTTCCATAGCTGGCAACAAGTATCTTGTCCCCGGGCTTGGCATCCTCGAGTGCTGCCACCAATAGCATCAGCGTGTAACCAGTGCCGGTGTTGCCTATTGCGGTAAACATGTGGTCCTGTATTTGAGCGGGGTCAAACCCCAACTTCTTGCCTATGTCTGCGTGGGCTCTCACATAGAGACAGGGGTACACCACCTTGGCGAAGTCCTTAGGCGCAAGGCTGTATTTGTTCAGCAGCCCGGAGATGGCCTCGGAGATGAACTTGCCATACCCCTCATCTCGGACCCATCTATCCTCCGAGGCACGATTGTATCTGTCTTCTGCGGCCCTCCAGGTATCCACAAAATCGTAAGAAAGCGAATAGGTGCCCTCAACGCTGGCGATCACACCGTTATTCCCCAAAAGTAAGGCTGCGGCACCATCCCCGTAGATCTCCTCTTGATATCCGCCTGGTTTCCCCAGGCGGCAATCGGAGGCACATACCATGACATTCTTAGCTGACCCCGATGTTACAGCATCGTAGGCAGAAATCAGGGCACCGGTTCCAGCCTTAATGGAGGCGGTGAAGTCAGAGGTTCGAAGATCGGGGCGAAGGTCGAGCGCAGTGGCGATTATTCCCGCATTCTGTCTCTCCTTGTAGGGTGTGGTGGTGGTGGCAAAGAATAGCCCGTCGATCTTCTCCCGTTCAAGCCCGTTTAGACAATCCATGGCAGAAGCCACTGCCATGGTAAGGCTGTCCTCATCATAATTGGCTACTGCCTTTTCCCCGGGCAGGAGAGATGCCGGATTCAGCCACCCCAGAGCTGAATAGATAGTCATGCGGTTTATCCGGTATAGAGGAACATAGGCGCCATAAGAAGTAATCCCTGCCATAGTACTCCATCCTCCCTGTTTATTCTCTTGGCAAGCTGACTGTACCACCTTTGAGCTTGAGCGTCAATGCCACGGATTGTATCCCCAAATGCCTCGCACTTGGCAGTCGGGTATGGTGATGGTGAATTCGCCCTCCCCTTAATGGCAATTAAGCACCAAATCCGAAGCGCTATCTGCAAGCGTAGCGTTGCCACTCCTGTGGCAACGAATTCTTCGTCGTGACAGGAGTCACGACGCTACATATAAAAGGCTGAATTTTGAATTTGTTTAGTGCTTAGAAATTAGTGTTTAGAATTTCGCAATGTGCTAATCGCCTCCCTCCCACGAGGGGAGGGAGGATTAGTGAATTCCTCTCCCTTGATGGGAGAGGTTAGAGCCTGTCCTGAGCGAAGTCGAAGGATGAGGGTGACTGCATAGAATCTCTCGTCTAGTATTTGACCGACTTGCCGTACTTCTCCCTGAGGACTGTCTTCAGCACCTTTCCCGCGGGGTTACGAGGAAGGGCATCCATGAAGTCCACCGATTTGGGCTTCTTGTAGCTGGCTAGATGCTCCTTACAGTACTCCACGACCTCCTCCTCGGTCATAGTCTCTCCCTCCTTACAGACTACGCAGCATTTAACGGATTCGCCCCACTCCTCATCGTGAACCCCGATAACCGCACACTCAAGGATCTTGGGATGCTTATAGAGGACCTCCTCGATCTCGGCGGGGTAGATATTCTCCGCCCCGCTGATGATCATGTCCTTCTTTCGGTCCACGATGTATAGGTACCCTTCTTCGTCCTGTCTGACCAGATCGCCGGAGTGAAACCATCCGCCCCTCATGGCTTCCGCAGTGGCCTCGGGATTCTTATAGTACTCCTTCATCACAGTGGGTCCCCGGTAGATCGCTTCACCGACCGTTCCCACGGGGACATCATTATCGTTGTCATCAACGACTCGTATCTCGATAAAGGGGAGGGCTCTGCCCACCGATGTCTCTCGCCCCTGGGATTCGCTGTGCCTAAGAGCTGAAACCAGTGGACTCATCTCGGTCTGCCCGAACAAATCGAAGATCTTGACATTGGGGAAGTGCTTCATGATTTGCTTCCGGGTCTCTGTAGGGAGAATTGCCGCTCCTGTCGCCCAAACCTGGAGGGAACTGGTATCGTATTTGTCCAGATCAGGCAACTGCAGCAGGAAGAAGGTCATGGCGGGTATCAGGAGGATTGTGTTGATCCTCTCCTTTTCGATAGTCTCCATGATGTAGGCCGGATTGAAAACCTCTGTGGGCAACACCACAGTTCCGCCCAGGAAGAATACGAACTGGCAGTAACCGAAGGCGGCCAGATGGAATATCGGAGGAGCGCCGAAAGCCTTGTAGTTCCAAACATCGCCAAGTTCGGGCTCGGAGAGCACAACAGAAGACGCTATCATCCACATCACTATTTCATTCTTATGGGTAAGAACGGCCCCTTTGGGCCTGCCGGTGGTCCCTGCGGTGTACATAATGAATACCGGGTCCTCTTCATCCACGAGAATGAGCGGTTCATCGTCGGGATACTTTGCAATCCAGGACTCGAAGTGCAGCATGCCCTCCACCGGCTTGTCAGTGATGGAAATATAGTTCTTTACCTGGGGCAGGTCTTTTTGGAAGCCCCTAACGGTTTCCACAAAGGCCTCCCCCACGATAAAGGCCTCTGCATCGGAGTGGTTCACAATGTATATGAGCTCTTCTCCGGCAAGCCGGAAGTTGAGGGGCGCCGCCACCCCCCCGATCTTCGCCAGAGCAAAGTAGGCCTCCATGAACTGGTTGCAGTTGAAGGCCAGTACTGCTACCTTAGACCCCTTCTTGATTCCCAAAGCTAAGAAGGCATGGGCCAGTCGATTGACGCGAGCGTTGAACTGCTTGTAGGTCAAGCGCGTCTCTCCATATATCAGGGCCTCCTTGTCGGGAAACTTGCGCGCGTTACGGGCGAGGTTTTCCCCCAGAAGAAGTCTCCTTCCCAGAGCCTCCTCAATTGCTTGTTTATCCTTCATGATCTTCCTCCTTTGATTACGCCCAGCTTTCGCGCTCCTCGGGGCGACAACACCGGGAAACACAGAACGCTTACTTACTGGCGAGCCTGATGGGCAACTATTGGCCAAACACTTCCTTCTGCCCACTACCGTGGGCAGAAGGAAGTGTACTACCATTTACCACAGGCTACTCGGAATGTCAATAGCGGGGCTTGAGTTAGTTAGCAGCGGTACTGATGATCCCTCGCTGAATCCTAAATCTCTGCACGAAGGACAGCTCGCACCGTGTTTTCAGCCGAGAAGGCTCCGTCCGTAAATCCAGCGAGAGAACTTTCGCCACCGAAAAGTTCATCTCGAATGGCGCTTACCGAGAGTCCCTTTTTCTCAAGCTGTTTTGCCCTGTGCGACAAGTCCTGGAAGTACTCTATGCATGATTGAAGAGCCACGCGACCCTCCGGCACCATATTGCCCAGGGAGGTAAATAGAATAAGCTTATCGGTTTTGAGGTCGACGAGCTTTTTCATTGACCTCGTGATTTCCGCTATGTCCTCCTCTGGTCGGATAGCCTTTGGCTCTCGTGAAACAAAAAGGTCTCCAGAAAAGCACCAGCCTTTTGCAGGTTCCACTAGTGCTACGTGTCCTTTGCAGTGCCCAGGAGTCTCCACCACATCAAAACGGAAATGATTAGTTTCTATTGCCTCAGGCAAGCAATCCACTTCAGTTGGCTCCGGATAGCCCCAAACCACCTCCTGATACAGGTGCAGCTTTGGAACCCGGTTGATGAGAGGAACCGATTCGCGAGATGCAAGTATCCTGATGTCAAACTTCTTCTTCAGGATATAGTTGGCACCGACATGGTCTTCGTGATAATGTGTGTTTACGGCAAACTTGAGATATTGTCCCGCCAGAAACTCAGCCAGTTCCTCTGCAGTATGCCTACAGCCCGTATCAATAAGGAGTCCATCAACAAGGTGCGCCGCAACCCAATAGAGTACTTGGCCACCGACCTCGCGGCCCATCCTGATTTGGACAACTTCTTCGATATGGTTGATCTCGATCATCCTGATTTCCTGCTCATCTTCCCCTAGTATAATTCAGCACAGGATACAGATTCAACATTAGGGAATACAGTCGCTGGCTCCCCAAGGATAAATACTCCAGAGATCAAGTAGGTCGGTCTTGACCCACCTCGGTTATGGAGTATACCTCGTGGGCGATACCCGGTTCGAAGAGACGATCACCGCTTGCTTTGCCGCCAACCATAAGGACGAGTACACGCCATTGACAAGCCCAGCTATACATGGTAAAAGGTGTCTGAGCTCGACATGAGATGGATTTCCACGTTGATCGGTCACGCTTCTGTGCCGACTGAAGGCACACCTCTCTGCACAAAATCAAGATCTGGCTCGATCATTGTGCTTTACCAGGAGGAGCTATAGATGCTGAACAAGGTATTTAGCAGTTTCGATGATGCGGTGGCGGATATCCCTGACAGCGCTTCTATTGCCATAGAATCTTGGGGCATCCCAGCCACTCCTCAAAACCTGATCGCCGCTATCAAGAGAAAGGGCACGAAGGACCTCACCGTTATCACCCACACGTTCATACCCATGGTTTGGCCTGAGGAGATTGCAGTCACGCCGGCGATCCTGCTTCCACAAATGAAGAAGTTAATTGCCGCTATTGTGGGCATCATGCGCCTGGGCGCCGGCGCCTTTGTTAAGGAATACGTGGAGAAGGGATTGGAGGTGGAGATCATGGGGCATGGCACCCTGGCCTCAAGGCTCTATGCCGGTGCCGCCGGGCTTGGCGGAATCTATGATCCTATAGGTGTGGGTACCATTCTGGAGGAAGGGAAGGAGAAGAGGGTTATCCGTGGCAAGGAGTACCTCTTCCAGGAGCCGATCAAGCCCGATTACGCCCTCATCGCGGGTCACAAGGCAGACAGGCTGGGCAACCTGGTCTACCGGGGTAATTATAGATCAGACCAACCGGTAATGGCGATGGCGGCCAAGGTGACCATCGCTGAAGTTGACAAAATAGTGGAGGTGGGTGAGATCGACCCCGAACATGTAGTAACCCCGGGAATATTTGTGGACCGCATTGTGGAGATCCCCCCGACAGGGCTGGGCACTCCAGAAAAAGGGAGTGCCTTGATACGCATGTTGGGTCAAATAGAAAGTGTGCGTGACCTCTTGTTCGGGAGGCAAGAGCAATGAAGCAAAGACTTGATAGAGACGTCATAGGTATGAGAGCAGCAAAGGAACTGAGGGACGGTGATTGCGTCAATCTGGGGTTCGGGATTCCAACCCTATGCGCGCTCTATGTGCCTGAGGGGGTAAGGTTTCAGACGGAGGCCGGGCTGCTCGGCTACGGACGGCTGGTAATGGCAGATGAGATTGAAAAGGCAGATTGGCACTACATAGACGCCAGCGGAAGATTTTGCACTCCCGCACCTGGCATGGCAATTTTCGATGTCGTTACTTCCTTCGCCATGATAAGGAGCGGGCGTCTGATAAGCATTATGGGAGGATTTCAGGTTTCGGGGAAGGGAGACCTGGCGAACTGGAACACCGGTGGCGACGCCCTCGGCGGCACCATAGGCGGTGCAATGGACCTGGCTGTGGGGTCGAGGATGGTAATCATCACCATGGATCATACCACCAAGGAGGGGGACTACAGGATAGTGAAGAAGTGCAGCTATCCCCTCACCGCCAAAGAGTGTGTAGACCTGATCGTAACCGACCTGGCTGTGATCGAGGTTACACCGGAGGGACTTTTGCTGAAAGAGGTCGCCCCCGGCTGGACGGCGGAAGAGGTGCAAGCCTTGACCGAGCCCAAGCTTATTATCGCCCCTGACTTGAAGGAGATCGAACTGTAAGGAAAAGAGAACGCTGTCAAACCAGGGCCTTGCTGATGTTGGGGCCAAGCTAGGATATCGGCATTCCTAAGAGACATAACTGCCGAAGACGAGCTTCCTTCTCGGTGCACTACAGACTCCTACCTGCCACTCCGCATAGTAAACAATCGCTTCTGACAACCTCCGTCCAACCAGGACATGGCTTCAATAACAACGCTGCCTGGTGTACAATGGTGTCCTGAGTTGTCCCCAGGAATGAAAAGGAGGTGGGAAATGCCTTATAAGATGGTTCTGCTTGAGAAGGAGGACGGGGTAGCGACAATAACCCTCAATCGCCCTGAAAAGCTGAATGCCTTTAACATGGAAATGACGGGTGAGATTGACATGGCGTTTGACGAAGCAGCCAGGGACAAGGAGGTTAGGGCAATCATCCTCACCGGTACGGGCAGGGCTTTCTCCACCGGAATTGATCTCAACTGGGCAGCAACGCTGCGTGATGAGGAGCTGCCGTCGATGGCGAGTACGGTTAGGGGGCGCATGATAACTCACAGTGAGAAAAGCTTTCTGACTGTCGTGCTCAAAATCCAGAGTATACCCAAGCCGGTGATCGCCGCAATAAACGGCATCACCATGGGCGGGGCCTTAGTTCTGGCTTTAGCTTGCGATTTGAGGGTTGCCTCGGAGAATGCTGAGCTCAGCATGCCTCAGGCGAAACGGGGGCTCATCCCTGATGGCGGGGGTACCTATTTTCTGCCGCGCGCTGTCGGACTCACTAAAGCCCTGGAGCTAGCGCTCATCTGCGACCCGTTCGATGCTCGGGAGGCAGAGAGGATAGGCCTCATAAATAAGGTGGTTCCCCGTGAGAATCTGATGTCAGCCGCCAAGGACATGGCGACCAAGATTGCCAAGAACGCGCCGCTGGCGGTGGCAATGACGAAAGCTGCCATGTACAAAGGAGTTCAAGAACATGATTTGGCCGCGCACATGGACTATGAAGTCTATATCATAAACATCCTCTTTGCCACCGAGGACTTCAAAGAGGGGATAAGCTCCATCTGGGAGAAGAGAGAGCCGATATTCAAAGGACGGTAGTGTCAAGAGGTCTCAAAGTGACAGGCCAATACGGATATGCGGGAGAAATCCTCAGGGTTGACCTATCTTCGGGAGGCGTAACCCGTATGCCGACCATGGATTATGCCGACAGGTTTCTCGGGGGGAGAGGCATTGCCGCCAAGATTTACTGGGACGAGGTGCCGCCAGAGGTCAAGGCCTTCGGTCCCGAAAACCGGCTGATATTTGCTACTGGGCCGCTGGCAGGGTTTAAGGGCGTTAGTGGCTCCAGATGCCAAGTCTGTGGCAAATCTTCCCTTACTACCCCTGAGTACTTCAACTACAGCAATTTAGGGGGAAACTGGGGTGCCCAGCTCAAACTCGCGGGCTATGATGCGCTGGTGATTCAAGGCAAATCCGAGAACCCGGTCTATATTCTCATACAGGACGAAACTGTTGAGATCAGGGATGCTTCCGCCCTCTGGGGAAAAAGCACGGTAGAAACCCGGGAAATGCTGAAAGAGCAGCTAGGGAGCTCAGTAAATGTTGTGGCTACTGGTCCCGCCGGGGAGAACATGGTCACTTTTGCCTCTGTCCTCGCTGACAAAGATGCCAGTGGGTCGAGTGGCCTTGGCGCTGTCATGGGGTCCAAGAATCTCAAGGCCATCGCGGTGAGGGGCAGCGGCAAGGTAAAGGCTGCCAACCCTCAAAGGTACCGGGGGCTGGCCGATTATGCCCGCGAATTGAGAACAGGATTCAGTATGGGAATAACGCCCGGAACAGACCAGGGTATGAAGTTGAAGAAAGACTATTGCTACGGCTGCACGGGCGTGTTCTGTTTCAGAGGGACTTACAAGGCATCAAATGGCAAAGTGGGCAAATACATGTGTGGCTCAGCTACCTTCTACTTGCTGCGGGCACGTAAGTACTACGGGGAATCGAACGAGGTTCCCTTCTTTGCCAATATGATTTGCAATGAATTCGGGGTTGATACCCACCAGATGGATGTAATGATGCAGTGGCTCTCAAAGTGCCACCGGGCAGGCATTCTGACCGATGAAAACACCGGCATCCCCCTTTCGCAACAAGGAAGCCTTGAGTTCATTGAAACCCTGGTGAGAAAGATCGGGCTCAGGGAGGGCTTTGGAGATGTCCTTGCTCAGGGAACCATAAGGGCAGCCGATGCGGTGGGGCAGGGGGCAAAAGAATTGCTCACTGACTACATTACCGACAGCGGCCACTTCGCCCTGATAGATGGTCCCAGGATGTATATCAGTACGGGGCTGCTGTACGCCACGGAACCGAGGCAGCCCATGGGCCAGCTAAATGAGTTGGGTTCTCTCAATCTTTGGCTGATGTGGGCCCATAAACAAGAGGGCGCATTTGTCTCTAACGATGTATTCCGCGCCATCGGCAGGAGGTTCTTGGGGAGTGAGGCAGCAGTGGACTTCACCACTTACGAGGGGAAAGCCCTGGCGGCGAAAATGATCCAGGACCGCGAATGCGCCAAAGACAGCCTGATCCTTTGCAGCTACTTATTCCCAATTATGTTTTCCAGACGAACCGATGATCATGTGGGTGACCCCACTGTTGAAAGCAAGATCCTCTCTGCGATTACCGGAAACGAGATAGATGAGGACGGCCTTTACAGGATAGGTGAGCGGATATTCAATGTCCAGAGAGCGATACTTGCCAGGGAAGGCCACAGAGGGAGAGAATGCGATAGGATTTCCGACTACAACTATACCAAGCCCCTGAAGTTTGATCTGCACAATCCTGAATTACTGTCACCGGGGAAGGGTGACGAGGTGGTGAGCAAAAAGGGCGCAGTGCTTGACAGAGAGCAATTCGAACAGGTGAAGGATGAGTACTACAGCCTCAGGGGATGGGATGTGGCAACAGGCCTGCAGACACGGGCTAAGCTTGAGGAACTCGGGCTGAAGGACATGGTAGAGGATTTGGAGCGAAGGGGACTCATAGCCGTCGCCGGAAGAACGGGCAAATAGGAGTTCGTTGGTATCTGTACGCTGTCACGGGAAATGGGACACATAGGGATGAGGGTCAGGCCATAGGCCCACAAAATCTTCGACCGCCAATCCGGAACCGAGATGGGGGAAAGGAGAAGCCCCAAATGGAGATGTATCACTTCGTCACCAAGTGGT
>SOKG01000239.1 GCA_004376205.1 Dehalococcoidia bacterium
CCGTCATTTCCTTCGCCGCTGCTACAGGAGTCTGGTTGGGACACCGCAAGGTGGCGATTGTCCTTTACGTCTTGGCCTCCATATGGGCTCTTTCTCGGTTCTACGCAGGGATGCACTTCTTTGTCGACATCGCCGGTGGAGCTGCCATCGGCGTACTCACAGGCTTTATCATCTCCAAGGTTCTCATGCCGAGGACCGAGCCCATTCCGACATTGGCTCTAAGGCTGGCAAGATTTCTATATATCGCGTGATGCGGGTTATTCCCCAGCCGCTTCCGGCTTAGAGGCAGCGATCAGCTCCTTATACTTCCTCTGGCATTTATCCTGGCTTTGCTGGAGCCCACAGAGGTTGCAGGGTCCGCTGCTGCAATTGGGGGTTTCCCGCCCCAGCCTGGTGCGCTCATACTCCCTCTTGAGAAAGCCAGGGTCGATCCCGGTATCTATATGAGCCCAGGGCAATACCTCATCCAGTGGGCGCTCCCTGCAGGCATAGTAGTAAGGATCGAGACCACATTCACTGAAAGCGTTCTGCCATTTCTCGTAGCTGTAGTGCTCGCTCCAGGCATCAAACTTGCATCCCAGCTTCCACGCGCTCTGGATCATCCCGGCCAGGCGCCGGTCACCACGCGATAACACTCCCTCAAGCAAACCAACTCCAGGGTCTTGCCATGACAGATGAACCCCTACCTTTTTCAAGCCGGCCCTGAGCACCTGCTGTTTTGCAGCCAACTCCTCGGGAGAGGCCTGGGCCACCCACTGAAAGGGAGTATGAGGCTTGGGGACAAAGGTGGAGGCGTTAACCCTTATGTTGATTCTCCTCTTGCCTATATTCTTTATTGTGCGCACTAGAGAGACTATGGCCTCTATGTCACTGATGGTCTCGGTAGGCAGACCGACCATGAAGTAAAGCTTGATGCTCCTCCAACCCCGCTCCCAGGCAGTCTCAATAGTCTGCAGAATATCCTCCTCGGAAATACCTTTGTTAATAGCACGGCGCAGGTCGTCCGTCCCTGCCTCTGGGGCAAAGGTGAAACCCGACTTCTTTCCATCCTGAAAGGAATCGGCCAGTGCCACCGAGAACGTATCGAGACGCAGGCTGGGCAGCGACAATATGAGGTTGCCCCCCCTGTGCCTCCGCGACAGTGTATCGATCAGATTTGAAATACCCGCGTAGTCGCTGGTGCTCAGGGAAAGTAGTGAGATCTCGTCATAGCCGCAGTTTCTCACCAGTTCGTCCACCGCCTTGGCCACCTCCTCCTGGGTACGCTCCCGCACCGGGCGGTAGATCATGCCTGCCTGACAGAAGCGGCATCCCTGATTGCAGCCGCGCTGGATTTCGACTGCAGCCCGGTCGTGGACCACTTGAAGGTAGGGCACAATGGGTCGGGTCAGCACTGGGGGCAGCTTATCCACAATACGCCGCTCGATGAGGGGCTTCGCCTCGGCGACTATGGGTTCTACTGAAGCCACAGTACCATCAGACTGATAGTCGACCTTGTAGAAGCTGGGTACGTAGATGCCCGGTATTCGGGCCGCTTCTCGCAATAGCTCCTGCTTCCGCCCTGCCCCCTCCCTTTTCCACCTGCGAAACGCCTCCACAAGCTCCAGAACCACCTCCTCGCCCTCGCCAATCACGAAAAGGTCAATGAACTCCGCCATCGGCTCAGGATTAAGGGCGCAACCCCCGCCGGCGATCACCAGTGGCAACGAGTCGCCCCTTTCAGCAGCCAGAACTGGTAGCCCTGCCAGGTCAAGCAGATTGAGCACATTGCTGTAGGTTAGCTCATAGCCCAGTGAGAAGCCAAAGATATCGAAGTCCCTAACCGGCCGCTTTGACTCCAGGCCAAAAAGAGGAATGCCCTCGCGGCGCATCTCAGCCTCCATATCCACCCAGGGAGAGAAGGCCCGTTCTGCAAGCACATCGGGTTGCTGGTTCAGCAGGTCGTAGATGATGGCCAGCCCCAGATTGGACATGCCAATCTCGTAGAGGTCGGGATAGGAGATAACGACCCTTATCTCAGTCGACTCCCAGTCCTTGACCACGCTGTTCCATTCCCCGCCGGTATAACGGGCGGGCCTGGTTACCCTATGCAAAACGCCATCCAGATCAACCATTGCCAACCTCAAAGGAGCAATGACATTATAGCTTTGGCTCCTTCCCGATGCAACTTGAGGACACGGCAAGTGTCCAGCTATCAGCACTCAGCAGTCAGCCTTGGAAATGTCCTAAGTTCTACGTTCTAGGTTAACCTTAAACTTAGAACCTAGAAGCCTAAAAACTCGAACAGGGTCGCAGCTTTTGGGTTTTGCTGAGAGCCGATAGCTGACGGCTGAACGCTTACAGGACACGCGGGGCTTGACTTACACCTGTTCAAGACTTAGTCTAAAGCCGCGATGAGCCATCAAGAGTTGGACAAGCCCCTTGAGCAAGCGGAAGGCGTGGACATTGTAGATGAACTAGCTGAAGCGCAGGTTGCTCAACCAGGGGCAAAGTTCTGGAGCAGAAAGCATCTCAAGTACATAGTGCTGCTGCTAGCCGGCACTCTGTCCATGATACTGGTGAGCATACTCGTCCAGAAGCCGACGAACCCTCAGGAGTACATTGAAACCTCAGGCTACGCGGGCGTATTCATCATGGGCGTCATTGGCAGCGCCTCCCCCATCTGGCCTTTGCCCGGCTCGTGGGCAGCCTTTGTCGCGGCCGGGTTGGGACTGAATCCATTTCTAATAGGACTGGCAGCGGGCGTGGGTGAACCCATAGGGGAGCTTTCCGGCTATACCGCGGGCTATGGCGGGCAGATAGCGATCAATAGATGGAAGAGGTATGCTCAAATAATGAATTGGATGAGGAGACACGGCGGTATGACCATATTCATTATCTCCGCGATACCCAATTTCTTCATCAAGCTAGCCACTATCGCTGCGGGCTCCCTTCGCTACCCGCTGTGGAGGTTCTTCATCTACTGCTGGGCGGGAAAGACTGTCAAGTCCCTGGGTTTTGCCCTCGCCGGCGCCGGGCTTTCTGGCTGGATTAGGTCGCTGTTCTAGCTAAGTTTTTGGCATCTTCAGACTTCAACACAGATTTGCCCTCACAAACGAGTTGCAGTAAAATCATGTCAGCATTTCTTTTACGAGGATAATTCATAGTGCGCGCAAAACCCTGCGTGATTCTCCTTACTCGTTGGCGATGTCGAATCCCCCTAATCCCCCTTTACAAAAGGGGGACCGAGGGGGATTTATAGCATATTTATACGGGAGACTACAATGGAGATATTGCTCATCTCGCTGGTTCTGGCGCTGGTGGTAGTCG
>SOKG01000107.1 GCA_004376205.1 Dehalococcoidia bacterium
GACAGCGCCCTGGCCGAAGACTCGGTCTGGGATGATGTCACTACTGAGGCGCTGATATCTCCAGCTCAGGCGGGGAAGGCGTATCTGCGTGGAAAAAGCGAAGGGGTTTTGGCCGGTATAGGCGTGGCCACGGTGGTATTCCACAGGGTGGATTCGGCGCTCAGGGTCAAAGAGCTGGTTGCCGACGGCAGCAGGGTGCATCCCGGTGATAGGCTGGCTGCAATCGAGGGGAAGGTGGCAAGCATCCTCAGGGCAGAGCGGGTAGCCTTGAATTTCCTGCAGAGACTCAGCGGCATTGCCACTGCGACGGCGAAGTATGTGGAAGCTATCTCCGGAACAAAGGCGCTGATTACAGATACACGCAAGACCGCCCCCGGCTTGAGGATACTGGAGAAGTACGCGGTGCGGGTTGGTGGCGGACATAACCACCGCCAGAGTCTGGGTGATGGCGTTCTGATCAAGGATAACCATCTGGTAGCTCTGCGATCCCGCGGGGTGGGGTTGGGTGAGGTGATAAAGAAAGCTCGGCAGCATGCACCTCCTACCCTGAAGATCGAGGTCGAGGTTGAGTCTGTGGAGCAAGCCCAGGAAGCGCTCTCTGCTGGGGCGGACATAATTATGCTGGACAACATGGACCTGGAAGATATGCGACGGGTGGTGGAACTAGCGCAGGGACGAGCCGTGATCGAGGCCTCGGGCAGAATCACCCTGGATAGCGTGCGCGCTGTTGCTGATACAGGAGTCGACCTGATATCTGTTGGCGCGCTCACTCATTCGGCTAAGGCGCTGGATATAAGCCTTGAGCTTGAAATGGAATGAAGAAACTAGGAACCTCCGCTAGAGCAGTATGGGGGGTACTTAGGAATCGCTATGTTAGCTTTGCCTTCCGCTTTGCTTTGGGGACTACCTTTATCGTATCTGGTGCCGGGAAGCTGCCTGAAAGGGCTGAATTTGTTAGGCAGTGTCAACAGTATGATCTACTACCGGATGTCCTGGCCCGCCTATATGGTACCGGACTTCCCTGGGTGGAGATCGTTGTCGGTTCCTTTTTGCTTCTGGGGCTGTTCTCACGATTTGCCGCTGGCATCGGTATGCTCACGGCTCTGAGTTGCATTATTGCCAACAGCATCTTACTTTATCGTGGTCTGAACCTGGAATGCAGATGTTTCGGTGAGCTGGCTGTAATCCAAACCCGCGATGCACTTCTGATAGATTTCGCTCTTCTGATTATGGCTTTCCAGGTATTGGTTCATAGAGGCGAATTCTTAAGCTTGGATTCGATAATCTTCCGCAGGAAATCGTCAGAGGCTGCATCCGACTAGATATTAGATTGCTTAGAAAGCTACAGCTACGCAGTGCCTTCGTCCAAGGTTTTCCACGAGATGGTCTATTTTGTCCTTACACAGTCTATTGTCGGCGTCCTTCATGAACTCAGTGCTTCTCTAGAATTTCCGCGGCTTTCCTCTTCACCAATTCCTCGATTTCTCTCAGAGGCTTACCCATTCGCTCAGCCAGCCTCTTAACGTCGTCGTATTCCGGCTTTATTTGGATGATCTGGCCTTGTGTGCTCTTGGCGACTTTCACGTTGACGACTTCCCTCACGTCTTCTACTGTCACCTCGACAGGGACAGACTCTCGGTCTAGGATGCGTCTTTCGCACGCGTAAATTCTTACCCCCAGCGTGCCTGTCTCCTCCATCAAAATTCTGCACACACGCTCCAGGCTTGACCTGTCTACGATTATCTTGATGAGGTGCCCTGGCCTTCCTTTTTTGGCTAACGTTGGTATCACGCTTACGTCTCTGGCGCCCTCTTGTAGCAGCTTATCCATGGCGTACCCGATCAATTCTCCGCTGGCGTCATCGAGGTTAGTCTCAATCACGTACACCTCTTCACTTGACAGCCCGAAGTCGCAGGGCTCTCCCAGGGTAATTCTCAGAATATTCGGCATCTCCACAAATTCCTTTGTTCCTGCACCATAGCCCACCTTGGTCGGCTTCATGGGGGGATAGAACCTGACGGATTCAAGCGCTAGGGTGGTCAGGAGGGAGACCCCTGTAGGGGTAGCTAGCTCAGCTTCGATTGGCCCGCCGACTGTAAGGAATCCCCGGGAACGCAGTATTTCCAGCGTGGCTGGTGCCGGCGACGAAACTATACCATGGGAGAACTGGAGCAGACCACCTCCGACAGCGACAGGGGTCGAGTAGATGGTCGTATCGGTGAACAGCCCTAAGTCGTCTAGAGCGGCAGCGGCGCCGATTACATCGGCAAGGGTATCGGCGGATGCCGTTTCGTGCAGGTTGACTTCTTGTATGCTTTGTCCGTGAGCTATTGCCTCGGCGGAAACGAGGGTATTGATTGAGTCTAAAGCAAACCGCTTGGCTTTCTCTGAAATCTGTAACTCTTGCAGGCATTTAGAAGCTGCCTCTAGAAGTTCGGCGGCTGTTCTTCGGGTGACTTCCTCTTCGACCTTGACATCGATTCTCTTGGCTCGAATCCCTCTCCTGACAGTGTCTGTTACTGCTATTTCGAGGTCTTTACACCCTGGCAAACAGTGCTTGGGAATGCTCATTGCCTCTATTACATTCGTAGTATTTGCTCCAAGGTCAAGCAAGGCGCCGACTATCATATCTCCTGATACTCCGGCCGTTTGGGCGTCGATAACCAAGATGCGTTTGCTATCGTCTGGCATTTGGGTTCCTCTTTTATTCCTGGATTAAGCCTAGTATACTACTTGTACGCGTATTATGCACATCGCGTGCGATGGGAGGCCTACTTTGTTGAGAGAAGTGCTTGGGAAATTGACACGGGGTGAGATATCCTTGGACGAGGCCGAGAAGGCTCTCAAGATGTTGGCTATAGAGGAGGTAGGCGATCTGGCCAGGCTGGATATTGGACGAGAAATCAGACATGGTATACCTGAAGTAGTCATCGCTGAGGGTAAAACCCCAGAGGATGTGGCTGAGATAGCCTCAAAGGTACTGGCCCAGAAGGGACGGGTGATCATAAGTCGAGCCACCAGGCAACATGTTGAGGCTCTTAAGTCGGTTATGGCGAAGGACGAGTTCCTACATGAGAGCAGGACGGGGGGGACAGTGGTGGTCAAAAGGAAGGATTTAGCGGCGAGAACTACATGGGGAAGGGTGGGAATAATCACTGCCGGCACTTCTGATATCCCTATCGCTGAAGAAGCTGAAGTGATGGCGTCGGAGATGGGGTGTGAGGTTACAACGACCTATGACGTGGGAGCGGCAGGAGTTCACAGGCTGTTTCTTCCTCTGAAAGAGATGATCACAAAAGACGTCGACGTTATTGTTGTCGTGGCTGGCAGGGAAGGGGCATTGCCGACATTGCTGGCAGGCATGGTGGATGTTCCACTGATAGGGGTTCCGACCTCCTTTGGATACGGTCTCGGGGGAAGGGGAGTCGGTGCCCTAATGGCCATGTTGCAGTCTTGTTCTCTGGGATTAGCGGTTGTCAATATTGACGGGGGGATTCCTGCAGGGGCTGTAGCGGCCCTAATTGCCAATCGGGCCGCCAAATTCAGGGCAAGCTCTGAGGGGAAATGCTGCAAGTAGGCGGGTTTGCGGTTTCAGTAAGGGCAGACCCATGTGTCTGCTCCGATTAGGGTCAAGGGCAAACACATAGGTTCGCCCCTAGCTAGTGTCTGGGCTTGAGCCGTTCGTCGCTATCGATGAAGATGGTGACGGGGCCGTCGTTATGGATCTCGACCAGCATATGTTGCTGGAAGCGCCCTGTCTTTGCCTTTAGTCCGGCGCTACGCAGGAACTGAGCGAACGTATCCACTAGAGGCTCAGCCTCCTCGGGTGGAGCAGCCTCAGTGAAGCTAGGACGGCGCCCCTTGCGAGTACTGGCGACGAGGGTAAACTGGCTGACTACCAGTACCTCCCCGGAGATATCCAGTGCAGAGAGGTTGAACTTTCCTGACTCGTCGGGAAAAACACGTAGGTTGGCAGTCTTCTCTGCCAGATAACGGGCATCAGCTTCCGAGTCGCCTCTAGCCACCCCAACAAGCGCTACCAACCCCTGTTCGATAGCAGCGACGATGTTGCCTTGAACACTAACTGAAGCCTGAGAGACTCGTTGGATAAGAGCTCTCAACCGCTTTCCTCAGGTTTAGTCTCCGCCTTTATCTCTGACTTCGCCTTCGTTTCTGATGTCGGCTTGGTATCCTCGTCTTTCTGGCCTGGGTTATCCCGCGACCGCCTGCCATGATCAGTACTGTAGAAGCCGCTTCCCTTGAAGAGAACGGGCACCGAATGGATCACGCGGCGTGCCCTACCCGTGCATTGGGGGCAGGCAGCCACTGGTTCCTCATCGAACCTCTGCCTTCGCTCGAATTTGGTGCTACAAAGACTGCACTCATATTCGTAAGTAGGCAACTTGCACCTCACATAAAAAGCACCTCTTGGGTGAGGTCGCTCTGTTTTGTCTATTTGGCTTAGCACTCTTGAGTATAGAGTGCTAACCAAGAGTAATTTAGCATCTTGGCTTAGCATTGTCAAGGGCAGACTCACTCTTGCCTTTTGTAACTGCCTATGGTAAACTCATCCAGTCGGCCAATGCCGGCAGCTAGTAGAGATTTTTCAGTCTGCGTTGTGGTTCGTGAGACTGCGTAGACTGGAGAGGGTAAGGGGACGCTTAGAAATGGCAGAAGCTATCTCGATGAAATTGCTCCTAGAGGCTGGGGTGCACTTTGGGCATCAGGTAGCACGCTGGAATCCCAAGATGAAGTCTTATATCTTTAGTCAGCGCAATGGTATCCACATCATTGATCTGGAACAAACCGTTGTCTTGCTTGGCAAGGCTTGTGATTTCGTGCGAGAGGTGGCAGAGAGTGGTGAAGACATTATTTTCGTGGGTAGCAAAAAGCAGGCACAGGAGGCAATAAAGCAAGAAGCCAAGCGTTGCGAGGCTTTTTATGTCAATCAGCGCTGGCTGGGGGGAATGCTCACCAATTTCACTACTATTCAGTCGCGTATCGACTACTTGGTCCGCTTGGAGGATCGGAAAGCAAGGGGCGACTTGGAGCGGTTGCCTAAGAAGGAAGCCTTGAAACTGGAAAAGGAGATAGCGCATCTCAACAGGTTACTTGGTGGCGTCAAAGAGATGACCAGGATTCCCGGGGCTTTGTTTATTGTCGATTCTACCAAGGAGAGGAATGCCGTTGCCGAGGCCAAGCGGGTTGGGGTGCCCATCGTTGCTATTGTAGACACCAATTGTGACCCTGATGAGATCGACTATCCTATCCCAGGCAACGATGATGCCATCAGGGCTGTGGCTCTGTTCTGTAGTGCTCTTGCTGATGCTGTTTTGGAAGGCAAGCAAGCCCTTGGGGCGCTGGCCGAAAAGGAAGCGTTAGAAGCGGAAGAAGAGCTGCCATCCGACTATGAGGCTGTTTTCGAGCCCGAGGAGGGTCAGCCAACTTCTGTTGAGAGCGAAGACTAGGGGGTTAAATGCAGGTTTCTACTGAAGCGATTAAAGCACTAAGGGAGCAGACTAGTGCTGGAATAATGGAGTGCAAGCGCGCCTTGCAAGAGACTGGTGGCGACCTCGCTGCCGCTTCTTCTATGTTGAGAGAGCGTGGCTACGCAATCGCCAAGAAGAAGGAGAATCGCTCTGTCAGGGAAGGGCTGGTAGAGTGCTATATTCACACGGGGGGGCGGATTGGGGCCTTGGTGGAGGTAAACTGTGAGAGCGATTTTGCGGCTCGTACTCCAGCGTTCAAGGAATTGGCCCACGACCTGGCGATGCAGGTGGTGGCTGCCTGCCCTCGCTATGTCAGTGCCGAAGATGTACCTGAGGGAGAAGAATTTGCCGATGAGGATTGCCTTTTGCTTCAGCCGTTCATAAAGGATCCAGGTAAGACCGTTGAGGATGTTGTTACTGGGACAGTAGCCAAGGTTAGGGAGAATATTAAGGTAAGAAGGTTTGTCCGATTTGCATTGGGGTTAGACGGACAAGATGAGTAGTCCGAAATATAAACGTGTTGTTCTGAAGCTTAGCGGAGAGGCTCTCATGGGTGAGGGCGAGTTCGGCATTGATGCTGAGACTATGGCAAATATCGCTAAGCAGTTGAAGCGCGTTGTGGACAGTGGAGTTCAGGTTGCCATCGTTGTTGGTGGCGGGAATATCTGGAGGGGGGAGGCTGCTGAGAGCAAGGGAATGGATCGAGCCACCGCCGATTACGCAGGCATGCTGGCCACCATGATTAATGCTCTTGTCCTTCAGGATGCTCTGGAGAAGGAAGGGGTGGTCACGAGGAGCCAGAGTGCAATAGCAGTGCAGGCGGTCGCCGAGCCCTACATCCGCCGACGCGCCATTCGTCATTTGGAGAAGGGGCGAGCGGTTATCTTTGCCGCGGGGATGGGTAGCCCCTATATGACCACCGATACTGCGGCAGCCTTGCGCGCGGTAGAGATTAACGCTGAAGTCTTGCTTATGGCCAAGAACAAGGTCGATGGGGTTTATGACTCGGATCCATTGACCAATGCCGGGGCAAAAAAGTATGATCAGCTTGGCTATAGAGATGCTCTGAACATGAGACTTGAGGTGATGGACTCTACCGCTCTGTCTCTATGCATGGACAATCAACTTCCCATAAGAGTTTTCGACCTTCAAGCTCCCAATAGCATTGAACGAGTAATTGCTGGGGAACCCGTGGGCACACTTGTGCATGGTGATGAGTAACCGGATGAGAAGGGCAACTCACTCAATCACCTGATAAGGGAGTGCAGCTAGCAAGCAATTTGAAGCTTTTGGTTGGGGGTTACTCTTGCGAACGGGAGACTGGCGATGAGCGAAGACGATGTTCTGCTGGGTGCGGAGGGAAAGATGCGCAAGGCCGTAGAGGTTTTGAAAGATGATTTGGCAGCCATTCGTACTGGAAGAGCCAGCCCTGGTCTGGTCAATCATATACGAGTCGATTACCATGGAGTTCCTGTCCCACTTAACCAAATTGCCAGCGTCTCTGTTCCTGATGCCAGGATGCTTGTGATCCAGCCTTGGGAAAGGGATATTCTGCCGAGCATAGAGAAGGCTATTCTCAAGTCAGACCTTGGCCTCAACCCGACAAGCGATGGCAATGTGGTCAGGCTGGCTATTCCCCAGCTTACTGAGGAGCGGCGCAATCAGTTAGTCAAGATGGTGCGAAAAAGGGTGGAAGAGGGGAAGGTGGCGGTGCGCAATGTGAGGCGAGAAGGACTTGAGAAGTTGCGGGAACTTAGAGAAAACAAAGAGATGTCCGAGGATGAGCAGAAGCGAGCTTTGGGTCGGTTGCAGCAGGTCACCGATAGATTCACTGAGGACATCGACCAAATAGCGAAAGACAAGGAAGCCGAACTCCTGGAATTGTGACGCACTGAGGACGAGCAGTGGCAGCGACAAAGACAGCGGCATTGCCTGTGAAGAAGATACTTCCCCTCCCAAACCATGTCGCTATTATCATGGATGGGAACGGTAGATGGGCTGCGAAGCGCGGTTTGCCCCGGCTTGCCGGGCATCGTGCCGGCACTGACAATGTCCATCGGATAGTTGAATGCTTCGATCGGTATCAGGTGAAATACCTCACCCTCTACGCTTTTTCCACGGAGAACTGGCGACGTCCTGGAATAGAGGTGAGTGGGTTGCTGCGTATTCTAGCCCAGATGATTGACCGCGAGACTAAGGCTCTGCATGAGAAGAACGTCAGGATCAGTCATCTGGGAAGACTTGATGATCTGCCGCCCGAGCTGCAAGGCAAGGTTCATAAGGCGCTCGAGTTGACTGGGAATAATACCGGGATGACCTTGAGCATTGCTTTTGATTATGGTGGTCGTGCAGAGATCCTGGACGCGGTTCGCCACATTATCAAGGATAGGGTCCCGTCTGAAGATATCACCGAATCACTGTTCAGCAGTTATCTTTATACTGCGGATGTACCTGAGCCAGACCTGCTTATCCGCACTGGCGGAGAGATGAGGGTGAGCAATTTCCTCATCTGGCAAGCAGCCTATAGTGAGTTCTACTCCACGCCCGTGTTGTGGCCGGACTTCGATGAGAAAGAGATCGAGAAGGCGTTGGTTGCCTACAGTCGACGGGAGAGACGTTTCGGTGGATTGAAAGCGGAAGGAGAGGGCTGAGGCAACTGAGCCCTCGGTTTCTTATCGGCGAATGCTCTGGCAAAGAGTACTCAGTGCGCTATTCTTCATACCCATCCTCTTCGTTTCCATCTGGTTTGGCGACCCCTGGTTCTCCGTTGTAGTGGCTGTCGCTGCTCTTTTGGGAGTTGTTGAGTTCTATGACATGTTTAGCCAAAAGAGATGGCAGCCCCTGACCTTCTTCGGCATACTGTGGACGCTGTTCTTCGTCTTCAACGCACATTATACGCATTCTTACGGCTCCGAGACTACGCAGTTGCTGGTGACCTCGGCGCTGGTGAGTTCGGCGGTGATCTTATCCTTGCTTTGTTCCCTTTTTCCGCGTTCCTCCGGAGATAGAGTGCTATTTGGCTGGGCATGGAGCCTGGCTGGTGTGCTCTACATGGGTTGGCTCCTGAGCTACTGGATCCTGCTGATGAACTCCGCTGAGTGGGTTGGCAGGGACTGGGTGCTGCTGGCACTCTTCTCCACCTTCGCGGTCGATACCACTGCCTATTTTGTCGGGCGTGCTTTTGGAAAGCACAAGATGGTACCGACAGTATCTCCGGGAAAGACATGGGAGGGGGCGATTGGAGGGCTGGCGGGGGCAATAGCGGCTGTTATCATCCTGGCGCTCCTCCTAGATACCCCCCTGGATATCGGTTACGGGAGACTGGTGTTTATGGGCTTCGCGATTGGCGTCTTTGCCCAGATTGGCGACCTCGCCGAGTCGCAGTTGAAACGGAGCACCGGTTTGAAAGAATCAGGGGGCCTTATCCCGGGGCATGGGGGTTTCCTCGATCGCTTGGATAGCATTGTCTTCACTGGGGTTGTAGTGTACTATTGTCTCAGGTGGTTCATAGGGTGAGAAGGCTGGCGGTCCTCGGTTCCACGGGCTCAATAGGGCGTCAGACGCTGGAGATTGTTCGCGCCTTCCCCGAGAGACTAGAAGTGGTCGCCTTGGCATGTGGAAAGAACATCTCTTTGCTCAAGGAACAGGTTGCAGAGTTTAAGCCAAGGCTGGTCTTCGCCGAGCCACTAGCAGGTGGCGAGGGAATACTGGGAGCAAGCTATCTTTCTCTGGAGGAGATAGCTTCTCATCACGATGTCGACCTTGTGGTCGTAGCTACCTCTGGGAAAGCCGGTCTGGGTCCTACTTTGGCTGCAATCGGCGCCGGGAAGACTGTCGCCCTAGCCAACAAAGAGGTGCTGGTGATGGCAGGGGGGATCGTGACTGCGGAGGCTCAGCGTCATAAAGTCGAGATCATGCCCATCGATAGCGAACACAGCGCCATCTGGCAATGTCTGAGGGGGGAGGAGAAAAGAGAGATTTCCAAGCTAGTCCTGACTGCTTCTGGCGGCCCCTTTCGGTTGAGCTCTGCTGCGCAGCTAGCGGCTGTTACGCCGGAAGAGGCACTCAATCACCCTACCTGGCAAATGGGAGTGAAGGTCACCATTGATTCTGCCACTCTGATGAACAAGGGCATGGAGGCCATTGAGGCACACTGGCTGTTCGATATCCCCTTTTCTCGGATCGAGGTGGTGATCCATCCCCAGAGCATAATCCACTCCGTTGTGGAGTTCATTGATGGTTCAGCGAAGGCACAGCTAAGCCTGCCAGATATGAGGTTGCCCATCCAATATGCGCTGACGTATCCTGAGCGGTGGGAGGGTCCTTTTCGTCAAGCGCTTGATTTTGGAAAGATGGGCTCGCTTGACTTCGAGCCGGTGGATTTGGAAAGGTTCCCCTGTTTGAAGCTGGCCATGGAAGCTGGTGAAAATGGAGGGACCTACCCTGCAGTGCTCAGCGCTGCCGATGAGGTGGCGGTGGAACTTTTCTTGGCAAGGAAAATAGGCTTTCAAGATATTGCTGCTGTGGTGGCCAAGACCCTCGATCGCCACCAGGTGGTAAGCCATCCTTCTATGGAAGATATTTTGGCGGCGGATGCCTGGGCCAGGGAAACCGCCAAGGCTGGGTTTTGAGGTAGGGGATGGTCATAGTAACCATAATAATCTTCATTTTTATCCTCGCTCTCTTGATCTTTATCCATGAGATAGGGCATTTCATTGCCGCCAGGCTGGCGGGGGTCAAGGTCGAGGAGTTCGGCATGGGCTTCCCTCCCAGGCTTTTTGCCGTCAAGCGCGGTGAGACCGTGTACTCGTTCAACCTTATTCCTCTGGGCGGGTTCTGCAAGCTCTTGGGGGAGGAGGATCCCAGCGAGCCCAGGAGCCTTGCCAGCAAGAGACCCCTAGTGAGACTATTCGTTCTTGGCGCAGGATCGTTTATGATGTTTGTGCTTCCTTTCGTTCTGCTTCCAATAGGCTATATGATACCCCATGAAGTTATTACTGGGGGTGAGGGGCTTCAAGTTTCAAGAGTAGAGTCAGGCTCCCCAGCCGAAGAGGCGGGCATCAAGGTCGACGATATGATTTTGAGTGTTGATGGAGAGCCCGTTCACACCTTTGAGGAGCTACAGGAGGTCATAGATTCAAAGCTGGGGAGTGAGACGATGATGGTTGTGAGCAGGGGTTCTGCCGAGGTGGAGGTGTTTATGGTGCCACGAGCAGATCCTCCGCGTGGGCAGGGCCCCCTGGGTATCGGGCTGGAGTGGGCGACGGTGCTTACCGAGAGAAGGGCGTACCTGCCTTGGGAAGCCATACCTATGGGGGTCAAAGACGGGGGCAGGATGTTTGTACTGATCGAGGAGAGTGTTGAAAGTCTGATTCGAGGGGACGAGCCTTTTGCGCCCCTCGGAATAGTCGGTGCCGGACAGGCAGGCGTAGAGATTGTGGCAGAGTGGGGCCTGTTCTCGCTTGTGGCATGGGCCTGCTTGATCAGTATCCAGTTGGGGATAATCAATCTGCTTCCTATCCCGGCGCTGGATGGTGGTAGGATCGTGTTTGTGCTCATAGAGGTAGCGAGGCGTGGAAAACGCGTCTCTCCTCGGACGGAGGGAATGGTTCATCTCGCTGGCTTTCTTATGTTGATCAGTCTGGTTATGCTACTCTTCGGGAGTGACATTGCGCGTTTGATCAGGGGGGAGACCTTGCTGCCATGATCAAGCGCAGGGCATCCAGGGTGATCAGGGTTGGTGGGGTGGAGATCGGGGGTGCTGGCCCCGTTGTGGTTCAATCGATGACCAAGACCGACACCCGCGATGTGGCTGCGACTGTTAACCAAATCCGTAAGCTTGAGGAGTGCGGCTGTGAGATAGTGAGGGTAGCGGTGCCCGATGTAGATGCCGCGCAGGCTCTCGCTGAGATAAGGAAGGCGGCATCCATTCCCATCATCGCTGACATTGATTTCGACTATCGCCTTGCCCTGGCGGCGCTGGAGGCTGGCGTCGATGGGCTCAGGCTTAACCCGGGTAACATCAGCGACCGCGATCAGATCGCCGCTGTCGTTCGTGCCGCCAGGGACAGAGAGGTACCCATACGTGTCGGCGTCAATGCGGGTAGCTTGCCCGAGTCGTCAGCCCCGGAGGCTTCGGTGGTGGAGCGCATGGTTGATGCTGCGCTTGATGAAGTTCGGCTGCTGGAGAGCCTGGACTTCGAGTTGATCAAGGTATCGGTGAAGGCTTTCGATGTCCCCACCACCATCGAGGCATATCAAGCCATTGCCCAGAGGATTCCCTATCCGCTGCATCTGGGTATCACCGAGGCTGGGCTGCCCCGGGCTGGAGCGGTCCGCCGCGCGGTGGGACTGGGCGTCCGGCTGCATGAGGG
>SOKG01000058.1 GCA_004376205.1 Dehalococcoidia bacterium
TAAGGGTGTGCCTCACGATGAACTGCTGAAGGCGACCAAGGAGTTCGCCGGGGAGATAGCCAAGAATCCGCCGCTGGCGGTGGGAATGGCTAAGGCTATGCTTTACAGGGGTATGCTTGCGGACGATATCGGGGCTCACATGGATTTCGAGAACTATACGCAGAATATGCTCATGAGCACCGAGGACTTCAAGGAGGGAATCAACTCCTTTATGGAGAAGCGCGAGCCGGTGTTCAGGGGGAAGTAGCGGTGCCTGAGCCGCCTCCTAAAGAAGAGGAAAACATAGATCCAGCGCGAAGAAAGGGGTATCAATTGGCTTACGAGACGGTTATCTATGAGAAAGAGGGTGGGGTGGTGATCATGACCCTGAACCGGCCCGAGGTCAAGAATGCCTTTGACGCCAAAATGCAGGCGGAGATGGACGCTGTTATCACTGAGGTGGCCAGGGACCGGGACGCCCGGGTGCTCATAATCACAGGTGCTGGCAAGGCATTCTGTAGCGGAGCCGATGTCGCATATCTGATGTCATTGGGCGAGCAGCATGCTCTCCACCAGACGACTATGGAGGAGATGATACGGGGGGACGGCAATGTGCTGACCACCGTGCTGAAGATAAGGAACCTGCCCAAGCCGGTTATCGCTGCGGTCAACGGCATAGCTGCTGGCGGCGGCCTCGCTCTGTCCCTTGCCTGCGATATAAGGCTGGCATCCGAGGCAGCCCGCTTCAATATGATTTTCACCAAGAGAGGGGTTATACCCGAGTCGGGTTCTACCTACACTCTACCCCGTCTGATAGGGACTGCCCGTGCCCTGGAGCTGATATTTACCGCAGAAACCGTTGATGCTGCTGAGGCAGAGCGAATAGGCCTGGTGAACAGGGTTGTCCCTGCTGACCAGTTGATGACGGCCGCGAAGGAACTGGCGGGAAAGATGGCCCAGAACTCTCCTCTGGCACTGGGGTTCGCCAAGGCAGCCATTTACAAAGGTATTGCCGAGACCGACATCGCTGCACAGATGGATTACGAAGCCTATATTGAGAACGTTCTGATGGGGACTGACGACTTTCGGGAGGGTGTCAAGTCGTTCATGGAGGGGAGGCCCCCGGAGTTTAAGGGTAGGTAGCCAGCCATTGTATACAACGACATAAATACTGGTACAAATAATATTAAAATGCAAAAGGCAAGAGAGTAGCGTCGTGACTCCTGTCACGACGAAGAATTCGTTGCCACAGGAGTGGCAACGCTACGCTTGCTGATGGTGATTTTGGTCTTTTATTTTTTGGGTTTCGATATTGTTTAGGATTTCGTGCTTCGGATTTCGTGCTTGATTATGCTTCATACGCAAATATTTGAATGCGCTTTATATAGCAGGAGGTAGTTGATGGCCGTTGAAGGGCTGATCTTCACCAAAGAGGAAGGGATTGCCACCATCACTTTTGACCGCCCCCAGAGGCTCAATGCGGTTACCGAGGCGATGAGGACGGAGGTACACCGAATCGCTACCGAGCTTCGTGGCGACGAGGAGGTGAAGGTGCTGGTCATTACCGGTGCCGGTGAGGCGTTCAGCACCGGAGCAGATGCCAGTGAGTTGACTGCAGACCACAGTGGGCCGATTGAACCATATATTCTCAGGAGGCCTCTGGGCTGGTGGATACTGCCGGTGCGCTATTTTCCTAAACCTACGATTGCGGCGATACCCGGGATCGTCGCCGGGGTGACATTCTCTCTGGCTTTGTCCTGTGACCTCAGAATAGCTTCGGAGAAAGCAAAGTTCAGCATGGTATTTGTCAAAAGGGGGCTTGTTCCTGACGGCGGTGCCACCTATTATCTGCCCCGAATGGTGGGTACCTCCAAGGCCCTTGAGCTCATGCTGTTGGGCGATACGTTTGATGCCAAGGAAGCGGAGCGGCTGGGGCTGGTGAACAAGGTCGTGCCCCATGGCGAGTTGATGAAGGTGACCAGGGAGCTGGCGACCAAGATCGCTAGGGGGCCGTCGGTTGCCATCGATCTCATCAAGCGGGGTGTCCACAAAGGCGCGGTGGGCGATTTGGAGTCGCAGCTGGACTTCGAGACCCTTGCCCAGCGTATCTGCTTCCAGACAGAGGATTTCCAGGAAGGTATTACGTCGTTTCTGGAGAAGAGGGAACCAAAGTTCAAGGGAAGATAGCCAGGGAGATTGTTCAGCGTCACAAACCGGACGCCCCTCCCTGCATATCATACTGAAATCGAGCCCGAAACAAATCGGCTGGAAAACAAGACCCCGTTCTCCTCTCCACATCTGAGCTTTCCATAGCCATGGTATAATGGCTCCCAGGTGGCCTCTGCTGTCGCCCTGAAGGAAAGCACGTGTTTTTGGTCTGGCTGAAACTCTTTATTTGTGCTGCGCTTGTTATCTTCTTTGGGGCGAAGCTATCCCGCTACGGGGACATCATTGCCGAGAAGACGCGGCTGGGTGGCCTTTGGGTGGGGCTCTTGCTCCTGGCCGTCGTAACTTCCCTTCCCGAGCTGGTCACCGGGTTAGGAGCAGTGGCTGTGGTGGGATCTCCCGACCTGGCCATGGGCACCGCCTTTGGCAGCAACCTGTTCCACCTCGCTATCATTGCAATTCTGGACGTCGCATATCGCCACCAAGGGCCGTTGCTTGCCTGGGCGGGGGCGGGACACAGGCTTTTAGCAGGCGTAGGCATAGTGCTCATAGGCTTCGCGGCTGGCAGCATCCTGCTGGGCAGGGTATGGGACGGTGCGCTGGGTTGGGTAGGTATATACAGCCTGGTGCTCGTCGTTTTGTACCTCTTGGGGGCGAGCAGCATATTTCGGTTTGAACGGAAGCAAGGGGGATCCCAGCAGGCGGGGGCGCTTCGCTACGAGAACATCTCGGCAAGGCGAGCCTATGTAGGTTTCGCCGTAGCGGCGTTGGCCATTATCGGGTTGGGAACGTGGCTTGCCATCATCGGCGATGAGCTGGCTGTGGTCACCGGGTGGGGCTCTTCCTTCGTCGGGAGCCTCTTCCTTGCGGCTATCACGTCCCTCCCCGAGCTGGTAGTCGCCATTGTGGCAGTGCGACTGGGCGCTATAGATATGGCCATTGCCAACATGCTGGGCAGCAATATGTTCAACATGGGGATCGTTATCGCCAGTAATGACCTTTTCTATCGTCAGGCCTCCATCTTTTCCGCGTCATCAACAAGCCATGTCTATGCTGCCTCCATGGCAATCCTGATGACGCTCATCGTTATCGGTGGGCTCACCTTCAGAACAAAGAGAAAAC
>SOKG01000266.1 GCA_004376205.1 Dehalococcoidia bacterium
GCATGATATCATAAGAGCGTACAGGAAAAGGCTCGAGGAGAGTGTCAGGCGTGACAGAGGCTACTGAAGCGGCTCAGGGCACATTTGTGTATGAGCTAAGTGGAAAACCCCAGGGGAAGGGGATTATTGACTATATCACGGTGCTCAAACCGCGCGAGACCGCTTTGCTGGCCTTCATCGGAGTCTGCTCAGCAATCATCGCCGGGCAAGGCAGCGCTCCGTGGGATGTGCTTTTGTTCGCCTTGGTGGCGATCACCCTGGGAAGCGCTGGCGCTAACGGCGTCACTAATTACCTCGACCGGGGTGTGGATGCCAGGATGACGAGAACCCATCTGCGGTCGTTGCCAGCCAAGCGGATAGTCCCTGCCAGAAAGGCTCTGGTATGGAGCGTGTTTCTGGTTCTTGTTGCGCTAACTCTGGCATGGTTCTTGCATCCACTTGCCTTTGTCTTCGGTCTCAGCGGCACCGTCGCAGCCTCAGTGTTTCGCAAAAGGGTGATGTGTGTAATTCAAGGTGGCATTGCAGGTTGTGCCCCGGTGCTGATTGGTTACGTGGCTGTCACCCACCGACTGGATATGACTGTCCTCTTCCTCTGTATTCTTATCGCTGTCTGGATCCCGCTGCATGTTTGGAGCGTTATGGTCGCTCACCGTGAGGATTATCTCCAGGCTGGGGTTGCATATTTCCCCGTCACCTGGAAGGCCGAGGATGCCATAAAGTTCCTATTGGCCTTATCGGTTCTGCTTTACGCAGCTTCAATCGCTCTCTGGGCGGTGGGCAACTTCGGTTGGCTCTATTTCGGGATAGCGAATATCCTGGGCATCATCATGGTCTATGCCAATTACAATCTCCTCAAGAGCAGCACCTCCCGGGACGCATGGAAGGTGTACAAGCTTTCCGCCTTTCCTTACCTGGGTCTGATTTTCACCGTCCTCTGTTTGAATTTCTGGGTCTAATTCCTAATGAGCCAGCTCTTCCAGCTAGAGAAGACGTGCCCCAAAACAGGAGCCCGTGCCGGGACACTGACCACGCCTCATGGCTCGGTGCCAACGCCTCTTTTCGTGCCGGTGGGAAGCCAGGGGGCAGTTAAGACCCTAACCCCTCACGATCTCAAGTCATTGGGTGCGGGGATGGTCCTGGCGAACGCCTATCATCTCTATCTCAGGCCGGGTATAGAGACCATCAGAAGGTTGGGGGGATTACACCGGTTTATGTCCTGGGATGGGCCGATTCTCACCGATAGCGGTGGTTTTCAGGTGTTCAGCCTGGGGCACCTTCGCCGCATCAGCGACGAAGGTGCCCTGTTTCGCTCACATATCGATGGCAGCGAGCACTTCCTCACCCCCGAGCTTGCCATCGAGTTCCAAGAGGAACTCGGTGCCGACATTATCATGGTTTTCGATGAGTGCCCTCCCTATGGCGATGATCCAGAGCGCATCCGGCGTGCTACGGAGCGCAGCCATCTTTGGGCCGAGAGGTGCCAGCGAAGGCACGGGCGAGAAGGGCAAGCTCTTTTCGGCATCGTACATGGGGGCACCTTTGCTGAACTGAGGCGACAGTCGGCTGCCTTCCTCACATCGCTGGACCTGCCCGGGTATGCCATCGGCGGCCTGAGCCTGGGGGAACCGAAGGAGCTGATGCATTCCCTGCTCGATGAAACGGTCCCCCTTCTCCCGGAGGACAGGCCGCGCTACTTGATGGGGGTGGGGTCACCGGAAGACCTGGTGGAATGTGTCGCACATGGGGTGGACATGTTCGATAGCGCCCTGCCTACCAGGCTGGCTCGGAACGGCGCTGTTTTCAGCCAAGACCGCCGCCACGGTATAGGGAACGCCCGCTTTAAAGAAGAAGAGGGGTCAATCGATCCCCACTGCGACTGCTATACCTGCCGTAATTTCTCCGCTGCTTATCTTCACCACCTCTTTAGCTGCCAGGAGCTTCTAGGGTATCGGCTGGCTACAATCCATAACCTGAGGTTCATCGTGAGACTGATGGAGCAGATGAGGCAATCTATCCTCGACGACACCTTTCCTACATTCAGAGAGACCTTTCTCCAGCGCTACCAGCCCACCGATGCTGACGTCAGGGCAGAGCAGAAGCAGAAGTGGCTGGAGTCGCGTCGAGATAGGCACCCCCTCGATTGAGCAGTTGGCATTCGGTTTACAGCACAGAAGCTCCGTTCCTTTACACGCTGTTTTTCTTTTGCTAAACTCTAGCTGAAAGACAAAGCATCTCTGGAAGGCAAGGGGAGGTTGAAAATGGGGAGAAGAGACTTTCGACGCCGGGAGTCAAAGAAGCCCAAAAAGGGGGCCAAAAGGCCGCCAATCTCGGAGCTGTTGCCCACCCCTACCACCGTTGAGGTGATTAAGAAAGGAAAGAAAGAGAAGGGCACCGAGGAAGAAGAGGAATAGCTTAGGTGGCAGTCTATCGACGACTGTATGAAGAAGGCAAGCTACGGGAGCGAGTGGAGCAGGCTCTGGCGCTCCTGGAGGGTTGTCATGTCTGTCCTCGCCGCTGCGGCGTCAACCGTGTGGAGGGGGAGGTGGGGAAGTGTCGCATCGGGAGGCAGGCATTGGTCTCGAGCTGCGGGCCACACTTCGGGGAGGAGGCACCACTGGTGGGGAGTAGTGGTTCGGGGACGATATTCTTCACCTATTGCAATCTTAGGTGTTGCTTTTGCCAGAACTACACTATAAGCCAGCTTGGCGAAGGCCATGTGGTGGGCAGCGAGGAACTGGCGGAAATGATGCTTTCTCTGCAGCGAAAGGGTTGCCATAATATCAACTTCGTCAGCCCGACTCATGTGGTCCCTCAGATTCTCGAGGCGCTGGAGATCGCGGTGAAGGCTGGGCTTTCTGTGCCACTGGTTTACAACAGCGGGGGCTACGACTCTTTGGAGACCCTTAGCCTTCTCGATGGCGTAGTCGATATCTATATGCCCGACATGAAGTACTCTGATGAGAGAACGGCTAAGCGCTTCTCTGGAGTAAAGGACTACCCCGAGACAAATAGGGCAGCGGTAAAGGAGATGCATCGCCAGGCAGGTGACCTACAGCTAGATGATCATGGTGTTGCCACCCGGGGCCTGCTGGTGCGCCATCTCGTCTTGCCCCACGGGTTTGCGGGGACCGCTGAGGTTTGTCGCTTTCTGGGCCAGAAGATCTCCACCAATACCTATCTCAATGTAATGGCCCAGTATCATCCCTGCTATAAGGCCTTCGATGTCCCCGAACTGGCGCGGTCTCTTTCCGGTG
>SOKG01000249.1 GCA_004376205.1 Dehalococcoidia bacterium
GGCTTGAGCATGGCGACGTTGTCCCCGAATGTATTGAGCGTTTCGCGGAGGAGCACGGGGTGTCCGTGGGGCATGTCATCCTGGTGGGCGGAATCGGGGAGGGTGAGGTCGTGGTCGGCCCGCGGCGATCCGAGGAAAGGCCGCCAGAGCCGATGCTGCTGCCCATCGACGGCGCGCACGAGGTGGCGGGGGTGGGCGTGCTCGCCCCCGGCGAGGACGGGAGGCCGATTCTGCACATCCACGCGGCGCTGGGGCGTTCGGGCAAGACCACCACCGGCTGCCTGCGGCCCGGCGTCACCACCTGGCTTGTGGCGGAGGCCATCCTCTATGAAATCCTCGACGCGAAGGTGGCCCGCCTCATGGACAACGAGAGCGGCTTCGAGCTACTGGAGCCGGGCACCGACGCTCTTTCAAGAGGCTAGTCCAGATAACAGTACATTGGTTCGTGAAGCAAATGGGTATAACCATCATAGGCATCGATTGCGCTGTAGAAGACAAGAATGTTGGGCTTGCACTTGCCACTTTCGACGGGCATGAGGCTCGTATTGAGCAAGTGCCTGGTGAGCTGAAAGAAGGATCAGTCGTCGACATCGTCGCGGATTGGATAAAGCAGTATTCCCCAGCCCCGGCGCTGCTAGCGCTGGACGCTCCGCTCGGCTGGCCGGTAGGCCTGCGCAAAGCGCTTCGAAATCACAAGGCTGGAAAACCAATACGGGTGGGACGAGATTACATGTTCCGTCGGATGACAGATCAACAAGAATTCTGGAAAGAGATGAAGAAGCATCCTCTCGACGTTGGTGCTGATCGCATTGCGCGCACCGCTCATGCTGCGTTGGACTTACTGCACAAACTGCGCTCGAAAACCGGCCAGGAGATCCCCCTGGCCTGGAAGCCATCGATGATTTCCCGCACCTGCGCCATCGAGGTCTACCCGGCTGGAACACTCAAGGTGCACGGAATCGACGCTCCAGGTTATAAAGAGAAAGGTCGACAAGATGCCCGACAGCTGATAGTGGATCAATTGGAGCAGCACCACATACAACGAGCCGGGAAGTTCCCCTTGCTGCTGGACAACGCCGATGCGCTAGATGCGGTTCTATGCGTCCTGGCAGGAGTGGACTTTCTACGCGGGGAGGTAATTGAGCCCACCGACCTGAAACTTGCAAAGAAAGAGGGGTGGATTTGGGTTTGGAACCCTTCAAAGGCTCAGGGAGAGGTTAGGTGAGGGGACTCGAACTTCAGAGGAGATACTCCATTATGATATTATGGGCCTGGTGTGCCCTGTCGCCTCCTCGGAACTCGAATGTTCTGTCGCCAAATCCTTCGCCGGTGATTGTAAGTCTACCGGTTACAAAAAAGCCTCTCCTGATCAGGAACCCTTTATCATCCTCACTGCCCACCATGCTGATCCGGATGTAGGGTATGCTGACCATGGCTTTTTGCGCTCTCATATACGCTTTGTCGTAGAAGATAACGCGCTTGTCGGTGATTCCCATGAATCCGGTAGCCGCTCCTTTCAGGTCGAAAACGGCCCGGATAACTTCATCCGGCTGACAGAAACTCTCTATTTTCTGCAATTGCTCCTTTTTGTCAAAAACCATGTCCTCGGCATGAATGGCCATTTCCCCCTCCTTGCCTCCAATATAGTCACGTCGTTCCCCCCAACAGAGGGTATATCACAGCCAATGCCTGTGTCAATGGGGGAAAGGGGCAGCTATCAGCCTCCGCCGGCGCCTACCTATCGCTGCCGGGAGGCCGGACGAACTCAGCGCAGCCAGTCCCGCAAACCACCTCACCGCCCAGGCGCCCGGATACAATCGTGCTTCCCTCCCAGAAGGGGAAGGTGGGGCCCGACAGCTCCTCGAAGACTCGGATCTCCTGCTGGGCATACCGCGCTCTGATCTCCAAATCCAGGTCGTGCGCCTTCTCTCGAACACGCCAGAGGACCCCGTACTCCCTGCCGCTCTCTGGAGAAACCCAGGAATCCATCCTCTCCAGCACAAGGTCCCGTGTGTGGTACACCGAATTATCGGGGAACATGATCGTTAGATCCTGGGACTTAACCGATTCGTCGGGGTTGACGATGTGCCAGAAGACGATCTCGGTCTTGTTCTCTAGCTGGACGCAGAACCAGTCCCAGCCTCCCTTGCCCATGTAATTCATCCACTGGTGATCCATTATGCCGATCCCCGCAACATCTATCATCCTGCCCGATAGTTCAATCTGGCCTTTAGCTCGAAGCCGGGTGAGGGAGTAGTAATATGACCTTCCCCCGGTCCATCGGACGAGGCCGTTCCCGCAGCCGAGGAGGGGAGGCTTCTCTGAAACAAGAGCTAGATTGAAGCCGATTTCGGGCCCGTACGATTCGAGGTGATAAGAGAATGAATCGGGGTTGGTGCGGAACCAGTGATCGCGGCCGCCCCAGCGAAGCTCGAAGAATCCCTCGGCCTGGTGCAGGGCCGAGCCGGAAACCGCGTGGTAAAGGCGCTCTGCCTCCAGGTCGGAAATCGCGAGAATCTTGAGTCCCACATTGAAGTAGGCCACCGTAGCCCCATACTCCCTGCCCCCGGAATCGGTGAGGCTGAAATGCCCATACCACCACTCGGCCAAGAACTCGGGGTGGGCCCCCTCATCTTCCGGGAAGTGGATTTTGGGCGGGCCGAATGGCAGAGATTTCTTTCGCATCGTCGTATTCTATTCTCTGGAATCCTGCGGCGTCAGCAAGACCCGCGGGGAAGCATCCTGAAGCGATTCATGAGTAACATATTTAGAATTCAGGGAACTCAGCTAACACCCTTTCAGCTACAACCTCACCGGGAGCAATGATAATGAGCACATCGCTCCCGTTTCGACCCAGGTAGAGGCTCAGACCTTCTGTCCGCCACTGCCGCTCTGTCTCCTCTTCCAAAAGCAAATCCCAGGCGCCACCACTTTTCCCCCCAACAAAAGAGATGTAGGCATCGAAGAATTCCTCAGCGTCGCTATCGCTATCCCAGGTAGAGCGTAGAGCAAGCAGTTTCTCACCCTCCGCGTTCTTCAGATACAGGTAGCGGTCGCCATCCCAGCCCGCCGCCGCCACCGCTGCTACAGGCTGAGCAATGAAGGTCTCCAGGTATATCCGTATACTTAACTCACCGAGGACATCGCTATCCAATTGCGACCAGCCGGCACCCAGGGCGCTTTCCAGGTCAGGCATCGTTATATCCTGAGGCTCGTCCCGCACCAGATACTTCT
>SOKG01000108.1 GCA_004376205.1 Dehalococcoidia bacterium
CTGCATAACCAAGGGGCTCATCCCCAAGTCGGGCAGTTTTATCAGCAGCATAGATTTGTCCAGAACCCTCAGCACCGCCATCTCCCCGTGCCCCCCCTCAACGGTGCCTACCCGAAAATCAACCTTCTTATTGGCTACAGTGGCGCTGAACTGGCCATCTTGGGGACGGCGCCGCTCAGCAATATTCAGGTTAGCCATCACCTTAATCCTGGTGAGGATGGCAGTATGAACCCCCAGCGGTAGACGAACTGCATCGTGCAGCACGCCATCGATCCTATTTCGCACAAGCAGGCAATCCTCTTGCGGCTCAATGTGAATATCCGAGGCTCGATCCCGTACTGCCTGCGTAAGCATCATGTCTATTGCCTGCACTATGGGGGCTTGCCTAAGGGCATCGATCTCCAAGACTTCTGCCCCCCCTGCCTCCAACTCCAGGTTGAGCCCTGCTATCTGGCTGACTTGCTGCTGAATCTGCGCGCTCAACGTATAGTTGGCATCTATGGCGTCATCGAGACTCATGCCAACGGGAATAACTGTCTCAACCCTTTTTCGGGTCAAAGCAGCAATGCTATTCACAGTGCGAAAATCCTGCGGCTCATTTGTAGCTATGGTCAGAGTATCATCATCTACTGAAATCGGTAGGATGTGGTGCTCCCTGGCCACTTGCTCAGACACCAGGGCTATAGCTTCAGGCTGGATCTCCAACTGAGCCAGGTTAACCACGGATACACCATATTTCAAGCTGAGAACGGAGCCCAAAACCTCGGAGTCTACCAGGCCCTGCTCCACCAGCACCTCGCTCAACTTTTTATCAGTTCGAGCAGCAATCTCCTCGGCAGCCTTCAGGTCCGAATCGCTGATGAAAGACCCTTTCACCAGCGCCATGCCCAGCTCGCTATTCTCACGTGAGGAATCCCAATCAGCCATCTCCCTTTCTCCTTTGGTGCTCCTATGCCGCCATGAATATGGCCCCAGATCTGACTAGCTATTATACCACAATGAGTGAATCCTACCCACAAATGTCAACCAGGACGTCCAGCCAATGCTCTTATCCTGCCCCACCTCCGTAAGCCAAAACTTCGATAGACCAGCGGAGATGACGCTTCGCCAGCCAATCGCGTTAGGCCCCGCTGAGGGCGAAAAAGGAACAGGCGCTAGTCCCATCGTATTGCCAACAAATTGAGAGCATTGCCTAGCGCTTCCCAAAAGTGTCATACCTAGCTGAGAAAAGGATCCTTCAGTCCTTTGCCATAGATTCCGCCTTTTGCCGTCGGCGGGGAACATAGGGAGCCAGATCCTTCTCCATCTGCTCCGGACTTTGTGCCCGGAGCAGAGCTTCTTCGGCGCTGATAATATCTTTTCTCACCGCCACTTCAAGAGCTTGGTCAAGGGTTTGCATGCCACTTTGCCTGCTGGTCTCAATCACCGAGGCAATCTGGTGAACCTTCCTCTCCCGAATGAGATTCCGAATTGCATAGTTGGCCAACATTATCTCGAGTACCGGAATCCTCCCATTGCCGTCAATACGCGGCACCAGAACTTGCGACAGTACCGCCTCCAGCACCAGCGCCAACTGTACCCTAACCTGCTCGTGCTGCGAAGGAGGGAACTCGCTAATGAGGCGATCAATAACATTAGCAACACCCTGGGTATGTGCTGTAGCCACCACCAGGTGGCCTGTTTCGGCGGCAGTTATGGCTGCAGCCGTGGTAGCCACATCACGCATCTCTCCAACCAGGATTACATCAGCATTCTGCCGCAGCGCATGCCTCATCGCCGAGGCAAATGATGTAGTATCGTCCCCCAGGTCTCGCTGAACTATGAGACACTTGTTATTAGCGTGCAGATATTCAATGGGATCCTCAACCGTGACAACCTTTCTGCTCACCTTCTCATTGAGGTGATTAATCATGGCAGCCTGAGTGGTTGACTTGCCGCTGCTTGTGGGGCCGGTAACCAAAACCAGCCCTTTTCGCTTAAGGATCAAGGTCCTACAGATATCAGGAAGGCCCAACTCATCGATACCAGGAACCCTAACAGGCAGACAACGGATGGCAAGTGCGATACTACCCCGCTGCATAGAAACATTGACCCTGAAACGGCCCACTCCAGAGATGCTATAGGCAAAGTCAAGCTCTAACTCTGTATAGAAAACCTCCCGCTGCTTCTCCGATGTGATAGACTCAAAGGCTTCCTCGAGTGCCAAAGGAGTCAGCGGTTCGTTTCCCATAGGCACGAGCTCATGGGAAAGGCGGAACACAGGACAAGCTGGCACCACAAGGTGAACGTCAGAGGCCCCCCACTGCATAGCTATCCTAAGAAGTTCATCAATGTCCACTGATCACCTCCGTCCATGAGTTTCCACTGGGCTTCGTCTGGCCTTCGCCCCCTTCGACATCTGGCCTTCCTTTTGAGCAGTGAAGGCCTTGGCAATGTCGGGGTCGAATTGAGTGCCAGCACAGCGCTCTATTTCGTCCATAGCCTGCTCAGGAGATAATTTGCCCTCACGGTAGGGACGTAACGATGTCATAGCATCATAAGCATCGGCTACAGCCAGAATTCGAGCGTCGAGGGGAATATTCTCACCTTTCAGCCCTGCAGGATAGCCACTGCCATCGTAGTGTTCATGATGATATTGGATGGCAGCCAGACACCCACTTAGGCCGCCGACGTGCTTCAGTATCGCTACCCCCAGCTTAGGATGGGCGCGTATCGACTCCCAGTCATCAGCACTCAAAGCGTTCGTCTTGAGAAGTATCCCATCAGAGACTCCAATCTTGCCGATGTCGTGCAGCAACGCGGCCGCTCGGATTGTGGCTATCCGCTCTTCTGAGTAGCCAAGCGCCTCGGCAATCTCCGTCGCATATCTGCTGACCTTCTTCGAATGTCCGTAGGTATAATGGTCCTTGGCATCAACTGTGGCTGCCAGGGCATATATCGTGCTCAGTACCCCCGGCTCTCCTTCCAGGTTGCCCACCGTTCCTGCAGCGCGCGAACGAGTCACGTCAGCGGCCAAGGATATTCGATTTCTCCCTGCTTGCTTGCTATGATATAGGGCTGCATCCGCCGCCTGAAGAATCTCTTCTCGCATAACGCCTTCAGTGGGCCACGAAGCTATGCCCATGCTACAAGTCAGTGCAATCCCTTTGTAGTCCATTTCGCTTTCGATCCTCTTGCGTATCCTCTCCGCCACGGTGCGGGCATCGTCAAGGGATGCCTGCGGCAGAATAATGGTGAACTCGTCTCCGCCGTAGCGAAAAGCCATATCTATGGCTCTGATCGTGCCTCTTACGTACTGCCCTATTTCCCTGAGGATATCATCGCCCGCCAGATGACCATAGACATCGTTATACATCTTGAAAAGGTCCAAGTCCAAAAAGAGCAAGGAGAATATATCGCCAAAGCGAGAACACCTGGAGATCTCCTCGTCAAGGCGCTCATGAAAATAGCGGTGATTATATAATCCCGTCAACTCATCGATATGGGCCCTCTCCCTAGCTTGAGCATAAAGCTGAGCGTTCTCTATAGCTACCGCCGCTTCATGGACCAGCGTCGTGACCAGATCTATGTCATCGCTTGAGTACTGACCGCCCGATTCTTTCTTGCTCAGTGCAAGGATTCCGACCAGCTTGCCTTTGCTCTTCATCGGCACAAGCAGCTCTATGTCCACTCCTTCAATGGTATTTCTTTCCACCTCCCACAGCCCCTTAAACTCCGGCGCTATATCTATCAACTCTCGAGAGAGAGGCTCATCCTCTCTGGCAAGCCAGTTCACGACCGGGCTATCCTTGCCCAGCTTTATCGGCATAATCGGCTCTGCTTCGACCAGCCGCTCGGCGAACTCCGAGCCGAAATCATCATTTCTGGGAAGCAAGAGGCTCGCCTGGGTAGCATTTACCGCCTTTGCTATCGGTTTTAACATCGCCTCTGCCAACTCGTCCAGATCGATAACATTGCTCATCCTCCGAGCGAAGGTGAGCACAAGTTGCCGATACTCATAGGTCTCCATATAGAAGAGCCTATCTACGCCTTTTTGAACGAGCGCCCTCAGCGGGTTGAATAGCATGGCCATAACAAATGCCATGGCCAGAATAGCTGCAAGACTGGCGGAGTTGGTCCAGTTCCGAACAAAGTAGTGCAAGCCTAAGAGCATAAGCAGATATGAGGCTGTGATAAAAACAACTACGGATGAGTAAGCTAGGCCTTTCCGTGCAAGCAGTTTAATATCGAGTAGCTTGTACCTCATGATAGCGTAGGTGATGATTAGAGCATTGGCGAGGTGACCTACATGCTCTATCGGATATTTTGGGAAAGGAGGCAAAGCAGTTCTGAGGCTGAAAACCGCTAGCAGAAAAACCCCCACCAACAGATAAATAACCCTATTTCGACTAAGGGAATCCCTCAAAGAACGGTACCTTTGCACTAGATATAATACCGACAACGCCGTGAATAACCCGCCGCCAACACCCATGAAGTACATCCACGGCCCGTACTCGATATGGACTCCCCCACTGCTCAAATACTCGAGGGTCTGAGGAATGAAGCCCCACGCAGCCAAGACAGCAAGAGCTGCTATAAATGTATACCCCAGCCGGACCCATGTAACTGCACGTCTGTGGGTGAAACCGCAAATGAAGTGCCAATAGGCGACAACACTCCATAGGCCACATACAGGCAGGATCGTGCCCCAATAAGGCAACTGTCCTGGCAAGACCCTGCTGTTGATCATGAAGGCGCTGAGACTCCAGCCGGCGGATGCAACGAGGTACACCAAGAACAGTCTGTGCATCCTCGTTCTTCCGTCACGAAGGATTAGGGCAAGCAAGAACAAGAATACGATAAGAGTGACTAACGTAACTGCGGAATAGATATCCATTTCCTAGCTCAATCCTCTCATAGCTGAAACATTGGCACCTTACACTAAATTCCATTATGCATCGGATTGAACTGCGGTCAATCCTACAAAGGTAACGGGGGTATGAGTACTTTTGACATTAGGAAACCTCATGCATGTATATCAGAACATAGCTATATCCACCGCAGTGCTCTTGGCTGCACAAAGCTAGACTCAACCTCACCAAACCGACAACGAAAAGCGGACTGAACTTCCGATTGAAGGGACAGGAAGCTAAGCAAGTTTCCCTGCTTATACGCGCAATGTCTCGCAATGACAGGGAACGAGGTTCTTAGAAAGCTTGTGTGGGATACACTGTAGAACGTTTTTGCGGAGATTCGCGCCAGAACAGAGGACGATGACCGGAGGTAAAGAGGCTAGGTACAGTCTAAGTTAAACGCTCAGCATTTATGGCAAGATGAAATAGGGCTTTCTGCAATCGCTACTTATGGCTACTGTTCAACACCGCCAGACCTGAATAGACCACCCTTGTCTCCGAAACCTGGCTAAAACCAGCCTCCTCGAGCAGTGCTCTTTGCTCCTCATGGTCAAACCTGTGGTATTGGCTCTCCATCCGAAGCTTCCAGTCATAATATGCCATCTTGATCATGTCCGGCATCAAGGCTGCCATCTTCCTGACTGTCGTCCAGAGCCCCTCAGCCCGGATATCGTCTGCTATGACATTCAGACATATCCTCAACGGATTCTGCCCCGTCCTCGGGTTTGCCAGGACTATCTTACCGCCCGGTTTCAGAACGCGGTAGAGTTCCTTCAGTGTATCCCTCTGATACTCCGCCGGCAACGTGTACAGCGTGGTATTAGATGCTATCTTATCAAAACAGTTACCCTTGAAAGGCAACCTGCTTGCCAGGTCCGCCAAGATCAGGCCAGAGTGACCGTCTTTACTCCTGTGGCTGTCCAGTGCTTCGCGGCAGTAATCCAGCGCAACCACGTAGCTTCCGGCCTCTTTTATCATCAAGGCCAAGTTGCCGGTGCCAGATCCCGCGTCGAGTACCAGCTCACCCTGTTTTGCGCCCAGCTCTTGGCACACGTCGGAGAGCAACTGCCGGTACGTTGGCAGAAGATTGAGCACGTCGTAAACCGTGAAATATCTTCTCCAGAATTCTGGACCAATCATAGCCGAAGTAACGTGGAACGACCTTCCGCGAGCAAGAATTAAGGAACCGGGTTCAGCAGAAATTCGACTATGTCATCCGGGGGGTTCATATGGGGAGGCTTCAAGTGAGCCAGGTCAGCGCCAGCCGCCCGCTGCCTTGCAATATAGCACCGGAATGCCCCGCTAGGCAGCATAGTCACCTCTAACATTACGTCGCGTGCATCTTCCAGAATGCCGTAAAAGGGACTGTTATCTCTTAGATTACTGCTGATGGCGATGGCTGCTCGGTCAGTATCTATCTTCGCACCATCCTTAGGCTCAATATAGAAATGTATCCTCGGCTTTTCGCCCTCCTCCTGCCTCACCACCCACTCGTGATAGTCAAATCCCGAGTCCTCTATCGCTTGCCACAGCGTTCCCTCTTCCAAATGTACAACACCCTCTATATCTATGACGCCATCTATTCTGGACGCAAACACCATCTGAGGGATACCCACGCTGAGGTTTTCATTGCGCAGCGAGGTTATGCTGATTACGTCCCCGAGGAAGTACCTGACGAAAGCGCCGCCATAGAAATTGGTGATGACGATGCCGTAACGCTCCCCCGCTTTGACCTCATCCAGCGTAAGGATATCCGGTCGATAGGTTGGATCCTCCAACCATTTGCGGCACTCCTCTTCAGGCACAAACTCCAAGAAATTAGTATGAGGGAGAAATGTCATTGCGTCATAGTCCCAGAGCTGCGTGGCCATAATGACTGTCTCCGTGGATCCATATACACTCAGAGGATACCTCCCCCACATCTCCTTGACCTTCTCCCGGTAAACTGTGGCATCTATTCCTGTCGAAACCACCGCCTTAAGCGACCAAATATCTCTGGGCAACATAGGTCTCCGAGCCAGTTTGCTCTTGACTATTGCCTTTAACACCCTGAGAGGCAGCCTACGCCTAATCAGCATGGGCACCGCCTTTTTCAGCTCCCCCAGCCTACTAAGCCGTTCTCCTACAGCTAGTAGCACACCGGCCATAGACATCACGAGGTCTATGCCCTCTTCTAGCCCCATCTTAAACCCCTGTCCTATCCTCTCCTCAAATCTCATCTTCTCCACTTCATCTACCGGAGGCAGAAAGTCAAAGATGCCCTCTTCCGCCGCCCTGCGTGCCCATGAACCACTGGAATATGGCGGCGGAGCAAGAGCGTAGAGGAACTTGTCGTGTTCCTCGAGAACAATATCGCCCCTGCCTTTACATGAGGCGAAGAGCAGCATCGCGAGGCACGTATCACCCAGCTCCCTGTATACCTTCCCAGTTATAGGAATCCATTTGAAGGCGTACAGGCCAGAGTGGCATCGCCTGCCCGCGGTATGCTGCCAGAGCATTGGCTTCTCAGGTAGTGCATTCTCTATTTGCTCCGAGAGATACGGAACATAATCCTCGTAGGTGGTGATAGGCACCTGCTCCCGAAACTCTTCCACGGTGCGCGGCTTTGCTCCCCGCATCACCTTCCTGCCCAACTCACACTTATTCAGCAGCTCTACCTGCTCCATTAGCAGTCGCCGCTGGATGGCCATAAACTCCTCCATGCTGAGGTCAATAAACCCACAGCACTTCTGCCACAACTCTTCAGTCCTGCCTTCCCTTAACAGTTCAAGCGCACTTAGCATTTGAGACCTCCGCTGACATTGGAGATAGAAGTGAAGTGAAGTGAAGTAAACTTAAGTATAATCTCTTGTACTACGTCTTTCTAGATATGTCAAGTATCGTACCCGAGCCTAGCTACAAACGCTGGGCATTCCCGCCCTACCTCACGAGCTTTGCTCGTAAACGCTCATTAGGGGGTGCGGCGGATAGCCCTCCTTTTCACCCTGTCAACAAACTACTTCCAAAGTGGCCCCACCCAATAGAGCTAGCCAAACTAAGACAAGGCAATTTTTTTGACAGGGCCGTGGCTAAGTGCTATTCTATAGAGTTCTTAAATAATTAGTTAATAATTATGAGCATACGCCAAGAGGTCTTACTCTAATAGTTAACCTAAGCTAAAGGTACATTAGCAATGCAGACAGTAACACCACGTCCCGTAGCCCAGGCTAGAGCTGTCGATTGTTATACCTTCCTTGAACGAAAACTCACAACTGGAGTCATACTAAAGTCCTAGTCAGAATAGGTACTAAAATCTCATTGTCATGTGCTGCAAGTCCTTCTACAATCCAAACACGAGGCAGCCGTGAAAGGATGGGACTGTTATGGACGCAGACAAGGGTAACAAAAGCGAACTCTGGCAGCAGAAGTTCAAGATAGTCAAGAAGGGGCTAGATCAAGCTCAAGTATTCTCTTTCATTAGCAACCTCATTGACCAGAATAACGAACTCACAAGCAGACTCGAGCATATAGATTCCCTTAAGAAGCTTGCAGAGAAAACCGTAATCGAAGCCGACAAGCACGCAAAGAGTATCAAGAAAGAAATAGAGGAAGAAGCAAACGCCACGGCTGCTTCTTTCATCGCCGAGGCTGAAGCAACGGCCAGAGCAGAAGCCGAGAGAACCGTAGCTGAGGCCGAAAAGGAAGCTAAGGAAGAAGCCAACAGAATCGTAGCTGAGGCTGAAGAGAAAGCTAAGGCAGAGGCCGAGAGAGTTGTAGCTGAGGCTGAAGAGAAAGCCAAGGCAGAAGCTGACAGGATGGTAGCTGAAGTTCAGCAAAGAGCAGAAGATAGTGCACAAGAAAAAGTCTCGCTGGCGGAACAACAAGCTCAGGACATCGTAAGAGCGGCAGAGGAAAAGGCGGAGGAAATCAGAGCACCCGCCCAGGAAGAAGCTAAGAGAATTATCGCCGAAGCGAAAGAAAGGGCTGAAGTAGCTGAACAGCAAGCCCGGGAAAGCATAAATGCGGCAGAAGAGAAAGTAGAGTCCATCAAAGGCTTTGCTGAAGAGGAAGCCAACATAATTATCGCCGAAGCGAAGCAAACGGCTGAGCATTTTGTGGAAGAAAGAAGGGCCAAGGCTGAGGAGGAAGCACAGCGTATTCTGGCAGAGGCCAAGGAGAAGGCCGAAGCAGAGGTACAGGATGCTGAGCGAGAAGCTGAGCTGTTGCTGCTAAGGAGCAAGAGGATAGGGGAACAGGAGATAAAGGAGAAGTTCAGGAAGGTTTATCAAGGATTGCTCCTAGACTTGGGAGCAATTGAAGAAACAGCGGTTGTATCAGAAGCAGAGGAGGAAGCCGAGGTTGAAGCTGCTGCAGTTGAACAACCAGAGATGGTAACAGAAGAGCCTCAGGAGCCGCCCGCACCTGTACAGGAAGAGGAGGAAGCCGAGGTTGAAGCTGCTCTAGTTGAACAACCAGAGATGGTAACAGAAGAGCCTCAGGAGCCGCCCGCACCTGTACGCGAGGAAGAGAAGGGGGAAGACCTTGCCCTTTACGAGGGCACTGTGGAATTGGCAATCCCACCACCGGTAGGTTTAGATCGCATGCTGCAACTGCACAAGAACTTGAGGCATATTCCTCAAATAGAAGTGATGAATCTGGGAGTCTCCAGAGATAAAGGTATCACGATCAGGCTCTTTCTAGATAGCCCCATCCCGCTTCTTAGGATTCTTGGAGATTTGCCCGAAGTACAGAAGGCATCAGAGCCCCTGCGGGGCAAGAATGCAGCAGGCAAGCCACCTCTCAGAAAGATCATAGTAACTACCCGAAAATAGGCCACGGCTGTGGGTCTTCCTGAGTGTGCAAGCATGCCTGCATAACCACCCGGGTGCACATGCTGGTAATCCTGGCATACCAAAGAATCTCCACAATAGCCATCACCCTCAATATCTCAACCATGGCGAATTCCTGTCGGTTTCCCTGAAAGCCCTCTATCTACCAGGCCATACCCCCCAAATGGGTCTGCACGGAACAGAACCAAAATACTACGGCAACAAGTACTATAATCTCATTGCGAACCAGCGTAAACTTCATCAAAATCAAAGTAGCGCAGCCACAACAGGATATGACCGGTATGGAAAGAAAAAAGGAGCTCTGGGGACACAAGTTCAAGATAGTCAAGAACGGGCTAGATGAAGCGGAAGTATACTCCTTTGTTGATAGCTTGACAAACCAATATGGCAATTTGGCCAAACAAATTGAGCATTTGGATTCCCTGGTCAGCAGACTGTCATACCAATACAGCCACCTCGCTACGAAACTGGAACACCTGGATTCCCCGGCAAACCACCATACGGAGAGGCACGCAGCCGAGGTTGATGATGGCATGGAGCGCCTGGATTTGCTCGGAACCACCCCCAATGGGGACACAGTCGAGGTTGGTAGTGATAAACTGGAAAACCTTCATGCTCTCACGAGGTTCGCAGAAAGGACTATTGTCGAGGCCGCCAAGCAGGCAAATGCTACTAAGACCGAAATAGAGGAAAAGGCGAAGGCCAAAGCTATCAGCATTGTGGCAAGCGCTGAAGAAAAAGCTCGAGTGGAAGCAGATGCAATCATCGCCGAAACTGAAATGAGGGCCAAAGAGAGGGGAGAGGAAATAATCGCGGCAGCACAACAAGAAGCCCAAGAGCTAATTGAGGGCGCGCAACGGAGAGTCGAAGCAGTCGAGGCCCCAGCCCAGGATGAAGCTGACCAGCTTGTCGCTGAAGCCAGGCAAGAAGCTGAGCAGAACGCACAGGACATTCTAGGAGAAGCAAAGAAAAGGGCAGAGGAAGGCGCTCAGCTTGTTAAGCAAGAAGCTGATCAACTACTGGCGGAAGGCAAGCAGATAACTGAAGATGAGATAAGACAGGCATTCGAGAATATTCAGCACAACTTGCTTTCCCTCGTAGAGGTCTTTGAAAAACCACCAGCCAAGTCAACGAAAAAGGGAGGTGCAGTACCTGGGCGCTCTAAAACAGAAGCAGCCGGACATGTGCCAACCGAAACGACAACCGACGAGACAGAAAAAAGAGACCCCGACCTTTTCACCGGCACTGTGGAACTAGCACTCCCGCCTCCCGTAGTTCTGGATCGAATGCTGCAACTCCACAAACATCTGAAACGGACTCCTAACGTAGATGTCTTGAATCTGGGAGGCTCGGTGGATAAAGGTATAACAATTAGAGTCCTTGTACAGAACCCTACCCCGCTTCTAAAGGTCATTGGGAAGCTGTCCGAAGTAGAGGAAGCCTCAGAGGAACTCCCTGATGCTAACAAGGCAGTCCCCGGTCGAGAGACGGGAGAGGAAACTTCCATCAGAAGAATCATAGTGACTACTAAGGAGTAAAATACTGGCCATTGGCCCTCTCTATAGCTCGACTGGCGCCAAGCCCAGCTGGCTGGTAGCTATTGCGCGAGGGAGTCATCCTCAGGTCTTCCAGCTTTGGAATCATCTCCCTCAGAATCACTGCTCGACGATAAGCGTCTTCCGAGCGGCTGAGCGCCTCTCGAAGTCTCATCTCTGCTTCTCGGGGAGCCATTTCTATTAGACTTCTCAACACCTCCTTCTGATCGGAGGTCAGATCTTCAAGCTTGACCGCCAATTTCTTCCTGAGTGCCTCGTTACGGTCCACCAACCTAATCACCCAGTCTGTTTCATCATGCATCACATTCAGGACTGACTCAGAGATATCGCGTCCTCTCTCAGCCAACGACTCAATCTCTTTGACCCTGCGCTCGGCGAATTTCATGTGGAGGTTGGCCTTGGCTTCATCGCCAAAGGTGA
>SOKG01000173.1 GCA_004376205.1 Dehalococcoidia bacterium
ACTACAATAAAGCCCTAAAGGAAGCGGAAAGCGAAGATAAAATACGAGTAGAGCGCGTAAGCTCAAAAACTGAGCGGGGATTAGGCGGGAATGACAAGATTACCTTCTTGGGAGGCAATTGATGCTTGAAAAACAGGAAGTCCTCGCCTTATTAAGTGACAACCACGTGCGAACGTTGAGGATTATTTGTAATGAATATGAGCTACTCGATGGTTCGAAAAGACTTCTCGTCAGGCGAGTCGGCGATGGCTCTATCATAACAAGGTTTGAGAAAACCCCTCCCCCAACCAAGCCGACGGATGTAGTTTGTCCTCACTTTCTTGAACTGAAGTGGGCTACCGGCTGTCCTTTTTCCTGCGCTTGGTGCTATTTGAATGGCACGCTGAGATTTATGCCTCGAAAATCACAACCGTCTGTCAAGCCTTATGATAAGATCGAGCATCATGTGAGGACTTTTCTGGAGAACGTCGACGGGTGCGGTGAGCTTTTGAATACCGGTGAGCTGGCCGATTCTCTAATGCACGAAAAGAACGGCCACCCCTTTTCTAAATTCATAATCTCGCTCTTTCAGGAACAGGAGACGCACAAAGTCCTTTTCCTCACCAAGTCGAGGCATGTTCAGCACTTGCTTGACATAAATGGGCAAAGGCAAGCGGTAATTAGCTTCAGTTTGAACGCTGACGAAATGGCTAAGAGATTCGAAAAGATTGCCCCCGCTGTGGCGGATCGCATAGATGCAGCAAGTAGGCTAAGTGGAGCAGGGTATGAGGTTCGAATTCGTATTGATCCGATGGTTCCAGTGCGCAACTGGCGTGAGCAATACGTGCGCTTGATTGACGATATCTTTGCAAAGTTTATCCCATCTCGGATAACGCTTGGTTCACTGAGAGGACTTCAGAGCACCATAAACATGGCCACTGATAAATCGTGGGTAGACTACCTTTCTGAGAAATCCAACTGGGGGAAGCGAATCGATTCAGATACAAGGTACCTCATGTATCACATACTGATAGAGTACCTCAAAGAGGAGTTTGATTACACCGATGTCGCCCTGTGCAAGGAAACTATCACCATTTGGAATAGGCTTGGTATGGATTACAAAAAGATTATATGTAACTGTCTCCTCTGATTTTGCCCCGAAATCTGCTTGACTAACCGAAGCTGCCACCTTAGACTAGGAGTGCAGGTGAGAAGAAGGGAGGAGTACCAGCATGGAGTGGGGTATGGCGAACCGTATGGCGCAGCTAATTCAATCGGACGGGCGCTGTTTGTTCTTGCCGATTGATCATGGATACTTCCAAGGGCCTACCAGGAAACTGGAACAGCCGCGCAAAACTCTTGAGCCTATTGTCCAGTATGCCGACGCAGTCTTCGTCACCAGGGGAGTACTGCGTTCTTCGGTAGACCCCGACAAAGCCAAACCGATCATTCTCAGGGTGTCGGGAGGCACCAGCATGGTGGGCAAGGACCTGGCAAATGAGGGCATCACCACCTCTATGGAGGAGGCTATCCGGCTTAATGTTTCGGCGGTGGGCATTTCCATCTTTGTGGGCAGCGATTATGAGAAGGAGTCGCTGTTGAATCTGTCGAAGCTTGTTGATGACGGCGAGAAATACGGTATCCCTGTAATGGCGGTTACCGCAGTGGGCAAAGAGCTTGAGAAGCGAGATGCCCGCTACCTGGCTTTATGCAGTCGTATTGCTGCGGAACTGGGAGCACGTGTGGTGAAAACCTACTGGTGTGAGAATTTCGACAAGGTGACTCAGGGTTGTCCCGTTCCAGTGGTCATGGCGGGAGGGCCCCACGTGGACACAGAGCTTGAAGTATTCGAGTTTGTTCACGATGGTATTCAAAAGGGTGCGGTGGGCGTGAATCTGGGAAGGAACGTCTGGCAGAACGATCACCCGGTGGCCATGATCAAGGCCCTGCGCGCCATCATCCACGAGAACGCCACTCCCAAAGAGGCTCAGGAGATATACGATAGCGTGAAAAGCGGGAAACAAGAGTAGCTCTGGCCCCGGCGGAGTTGGGTGCGTCAATATTGGTGTTACCTGCCATTGTCACCTAGCGACTGGAGAAGATTCTATGGCCTCTCAATTTTTTGCATTCCCCGATGACTTTGTATGGGGGGCAGCCACATCTGCGTACCAGATCGAAGGCGCCTGGGACAAGGATGGCAAGGGCGAATCCATCTGGGATCGCTTTACCCACACTCGCGGCAATATCGAAGATGGCAGCACCGGCGATGTGGCTTGCGATCACTACCACCGCTGGGCTGAGGATATCGCTCTGATGAAAGAACTGGGCCTCAAGGCCTATCGCTTCTCAGTGTCCTGGCCCCGCATCCTGCCCTCCGGGCGGGGAAAGGTGAATCAGGCCGGGCTCGATTTCTACAGCCGCCTCGTGGATGGGCTGCTGGAGGCTGGAATCGAGCCGTTTGTGACCCTGTACCATTGGGATCTGCCGCAGAGCCTGCAGGACGATGGTGGGTGGGCCGCACGCTCGACGGCCGAGGCCTTCGTTGAGTATGCCGACGTCGTCAGCCGCCACCTGGGGGACCGGGTGAAACACTGGATTACCCACAACGAGCCGTGGGCGACAGTAGTTTTGGGCCATCAAATGGGCATGCACGCGCCGGGCCTGAAAGATTACCCCACTGCGCTCAAAGTCAGCCATCACCTACTGCTCTCCCACGGTTGGGCTGTGCCGGTGCTGCGCCGCAACAGCTCTGGCGCTGAAGTTGGCATTACACTTGTCCTGTTTCCGCTTGTGCCCGGCTCCTCGAATACCGCCGTTCTCCCAGTCTTTCGCAAGTTCGACGGCTGCGTCAATCGCTGGTTCCTCGATCCGCTTTATGGTCGCCACTATCCCGCCGATCTGGTGGCTGAGCATATTGACGCCGGCTATCTGCCAGTGGAGGGGCTGAATTTTGTCAAACCGGGTGATCTGGAAGCCATCGCCGCTCCGACGGATTTCCTGGGCGTTAACTACTACTCGCCGGTGATACTTCGCAGCGAAGTCGCACCCGAAAGCGAGAAAGACCCCCTGATGCTCCTCTACCATGGACCGGAATACGAGTACACCGAAATCGGCATGATGGTCTATCCCGATGGACTTCGCCACTTGCTGAACCGGTTGCATTTTGAGTACCAGCCCGGCAAGATGTACATCACCGAAAACGGTGCGAGCTACTCTGACGGTCCCGACGCAGACGGGCGCGT